>NZ_MKWH01000008.1:0-210395 GCF_001899705.1 Sphingobacterium sp. 40-24
AAACAAGTTTTGATGCATTCATTAAAATATGAACGCTAATTGAAGACAAATATGATGGTATTACCACCAAAAGTGGGGAAGAACCTTAAACTGCAGTCCCTAAAAACGGTACTTTTATACCATATTCTTTCGTCTCAAAAAGTATAACAATTTCGATACAAACTCACTTTTTTGATTTCATACACTGCATACATCTCAGTTAAATTTGCTTAAACGTGATTCCAGTATCAAGGCCATCGCTTTGCTAAAATAGTATGCAAAAAAGTAACAATAGTGTCAGTACCTCCCCATCCAGAGTTTTAAATTTACAAGCTAACATTTTTATTGGCAATGGAAATATAGCATGGATAAAACCTTTCTAAAAGAACAAGCCTATCCCTATATCATGGAATCTGCAACTTACCTTAAAAATATAACCACACTAAAAAATGAACGCCGTTACCTGCCCTTGAGCAGCAGTCCCGAATACAACGACAATAGTGTATCAGCATGGTTTGACAATTGGACTAATTTCGATCTTAGTTTAGCGCATTTTCTTTTCCAGGCTGCTACAGAGGTGAGTACAGCAATGGGCAAACCGCAAGAAGCAGAGAATTGGTTAAAATGCAAGGCCCAACTACCTCACTATGCGACCGATGAAACTGGGCTACAGGTTGCTGTAAATCTTCCAATGAAACATTCCCACCGTCACATGTCTCCCTATATGGCAATTTATCCATTGGATTTATTAGACATCAATAATCCGCAGGAAAAAGAGCTCATTGAGAGCTCCCTAGATCACATTAAAAAACTGGGTACACGTGCGTGGGTTGGTTATTCCTTTGCATGGATGGCTTGTTTACACGCGCGCGCTAAACAAGGAAAGGAAGCCGTAACCAATCTTCGAAAATTTGCGCAGAACTTTTGTTCCTCCAATTCCTTTCATTTGAATGGCGACCAAAAAGGCGGGCAATATTCAGACTTTACGTATCGACCATTTACCTTAGAAGGTAACTTTGCATTTGCACAAGGAATACACGAATTGCTCATTCAGAGCAAAAATAACTATGTAGAAGTTTTTCCGGCTTTACCTGCTGAATGGGCAACAGCGTCTTTCAAAAATTTGAGAACGATGGGTGGATTTATCGTAAGCGCTGAAAAAAAAGAAAATAAAATTGTTCTGCTGAAAATAACTGCTACCGAAGATGGTACCTTTCGAATTTTTGAACCCAAGGCACTCATGCACATCAGCACTAAGAAGCTCATACAGAGAGATAACACCATACAATATGTGAAATTAAAAAAGGGACAAACAGTCAACCTATGTAGCCTATAAAAACAATGGATTTGCCTTACCAAATTAAAAAAACACCTTACACAGTACCGATACAGTCAATTTAAGTCAGCTGATAGCGTGCAAACAATGCAAAGAACCCAAATCATCCGAAGCGATAATTTGGGTTCTTTGCATTGTTACATTACATTATTTAGAATGATTATAAAAAATAATAGATAATCCTTTGAAAAATGCAATAGGACCAATAACTTTACCTCTGTTTATAATTAATCTAAATAAAATATTCAATGCATCGCATCATCATCTACCTTATGTTGCTTGTCCCAGGAGCTCTACTTGCGCAAGCACAGCACAAAGCAGAAATACTGGGTAAAATCCTTTCGTCCGACGGAAAGCCCATTGAAGGGATAACCGTCAGACTACAACCGCAAAACATAACAACTTCTACACGATCTAATGGTTCATATCAATTTAAATCACTTAAGCCGGGTCAGGCAAAATTAGCCATCTCAGCCATAGGTATTCAACCACATGAGCAGGAAGTCGAAATTACGGATGGTAAAAATAGGGTTCCTGATATTTACTTAATTGAAAATCAAGCGACACTGCAAGAGATCGTTATTAATGGTAAAGGAAATAACAAATTCACACGGAAACAGAGTTTATATGTTTCCAAAATGCCACTGAAAAATATGGAGAACGCACAGTCGTATGCTGTCGTTACCAAAGAGTTGCTAAAAAGTCAGGTGAATACAAATTATGATGATGCATTAGCCAACGTTTCAGGAATTGATAAGCTTTGGTCGGCGACTGGACGGCCCGGAGACGGTGTTAGTTACTACACGTTGCGCGGTTTTAGTACGCAGGCTGCCATGATTAATGGTGTAGTAGGTATTTCCAGTACAAGTCCAGACCCTGCGAATCTCGAAACAATTGAAGTGATTAAAGGGCCCTCTGGTTCATTATATGGCGGTGCGGCTGTTGGTTTCGGTGGATTAATCAATAATATCACGAAAAAACCTTTAGATACCGTGGGCGGTCGGGTAAATTATATTTTTGGAAGTTTCGCACAACATCGCCTTACGGCAGATATATATGGCCCATTAACAGCAGATAAAAAATTGCTCGGACGAATCAATACAGCATTATCCCATACAGGTACCTATCAAGACGCAGGATTTAATAAGTCGGTGTTTATTACACCTTCACTAACCTATAAACCAAACGAGAAACTGGATATCCAACTCGATGTTGAACTTTACCAAAACAAGGCTACTAATCCACTGATGGTTTTTCTCAATCGTTCACGTCAATTATTTGCCAGAACCCCCGAGGCACTCCAATTCGATTTTGATAAGTCCTATACTGCTAACGACGTCACATTCAAAAACCCAACCACCAACCTCCGCGGAAATGTAGTGTACCGGTTTAATGAGCGGTGGACGTCCAATACCACTGTAAACTGGAACAACCGGAAGGCCGATGGCTACTTTCAATATGTGATGTACCTACAAAACAGCAATGACACACTTATTAACAGATATGCTGGTAAACAAAATTATGCTGCAAAAAATATCAATGCTCAACAGAACTTTATTGGTGATTTTCATATCGGTGAGCTTCGCAATAGACTACTTGTCGGTCTGGATTATTTATACCAGCAAACAGAAACACATAATTCGCCCTATGTCCTTGTAGACCAGATCAACACAGCAATAGATGATCCAGATTACTATAAATTTAATGCAGGAACCATTGACGCAGCCATAAGCGCTTCAACGGCAGCCAAAACGAACAATAGAGGTCGAAATCAAGTATTGGGAGCCTATGTTTCAAATGTATTGGATCTCACATCGCAGCTACATCTAAACCTAGCGTTGCGTATGGATTATTTTGATAATAAAGGAACCTACAACTTCGATAAAGACACAACGACTGGGACTTACCATCAGACTGCTTTCTCACCCCGTTTTGGCTTGGTTTATGAAGCTGTAAAAGGTCAGGTATCACTATTCGCCAATTATCAAAATGGGTTTAAAAATGTATCTCCAGTTGTACAGCCACATCCCAGCATCTCGGGAGACTTCAAGCCCCAACAAGCCAAACAATGGGAAGCCGGAGTCAAATTAGACCTTTTAAACAACAAATTAGGCCTGACAGCAAGTTACTATGACATTTCAGTAGATAATATGCTTCGTCCTGACATAGTCACCATTGACGGACAAACCTATAATATTAGTGTACAGGACGGCACGCGCTTGAGCCGGGGAGTTGACTTTGATGTAACATTGGCCCCTATTCAAGGTCTAAACCTCATTATGAGCTATAGTTATAACAATAGTAAGATGACTAAAGCAGACAAGAATGTCAACAACCTACGTCCGACAGAAGCTGGGCCTAAACATCTTTCCAACATCTGGGCAAACTATAGCTTACAGCAAGGAAAACTAAAAGGACTAGGATTTGGTATCGGCATGAATTATGCAAGTGAAAATGTAATTACCAATAGTGTTGCAACTGGCACATTTACCCTTCCGTCTTACACACTCCTGAACGCGAGTCTATCTTATGGATTTAAACATTTTGAATTCGCCTTCAAAGCAAACAATTTAGGAAATCAAACTTATTTCAAAGGATGGACAACGGTAAACCCGCAAATGCCTAGAAATGTACTTGGAAGTGTTGCCTATCAATTTTAAAAATATTTTCTATAAAAAAAGCGTTTCGACAATGGTGGAAACGCTTTTTTTAACGTGAACTACAATTTATGCGAGCTCAATCAAAAATTCCTCTTTTGGAAGTCTAAATTTTTTCAGCTTCAACAACCAATCTTGTTCTTCCATCCGATAACCCAACGGAAGCATAACCGCACTCTTCAATCCTAGCTTATCTAAACCAAGTAATTCATCCAATTCGGCATTTGAAAAACCCTCCATAGGCGTTGCATCAACGCCTAGTTCTGCTGCCTGTGCAATTGCCAAACCAAAAGCAATATAAGCTTGCTTCGCCGCATGTGCCGCTTGTTGTTCTTCTGTAAAACTTGCTAATTGGCCTTTCAGCCTATTTTTATACTCGTCAGTGGTGTCTAAAGGTAAACCTCTCAAGGTATTCATCTTGTCGAAGGTTTTATCAATGCGTTCGTCGGTGTATCTATCCCATCCTGCAAACACCAATAGATGTGAACTATCAGCCACTATTTGTTGCCCCCAAGCCACAGGCACAATTTTTTCTTTTAATTCCTGATTCGTAATCACAATTACACGGAACTGTTGAAGTCCAGAAGAGCTAGGTGCCATCCGTGCTGCCTCCAAAATCTTATCCAAGTCTTCCTGAGCGACCTTTTTTGTGGGGTCGTATTTTTTTGTGGCATAACGCCATTCTAGGGTATCCAATAAAGCCATTTTGTTCTAGTTTAAATGATCAATAGCAACTTTATAAAGTTATGTAAAGATACATAAAAAAATAAATGTCTAAACATCAAAATCAAGAACTAAGGCAATAAAATTAGGACAAAAACAGATTGTTATTTAGCACTTGCTACTAAACTTTTAAGGCTAAAATACTGTACATTTACTTCTAATCGCAAACAAATGCCTATTTTATTCAATTTTATTAGGACCTTTGTATTAGTTTGCATCGGGTATAACAAAATGACCTTGAACCATTTGTTCTCGGTGGTAATACCTTAACAAAATAGAAAACAGGGCTTACGTGCTCCACAATAAAAACATCAGCAATGTCTATAACGAATGAAACTGAGCTAACAGGCATACAAAAAGCGAGCGATGCTGTTGCCATCACCTTAAAAGCTATGATAGAACATGCTCAAGTGGGCATGTCCACGAAGGAGCTTGACGAATATGGAGCCGAAATATTAAAAAGCATGGGTGCAAAATCTGCTCCCGCTCTCACTTATGATTTCCCAGGTTACACGTGTATCAGTATAAACAACGAATTTTGCCACGGAATACCTACGGCGGAAAGGATATTGCAAGAAGGCGATTTGATCAATATCGATGTATCTGCCGAATTAGATGGATATTGGGCTGATAATGGTTGTTCCTTTGTTATAGGAAAGGACATCTTTGAACACGAAAAATTGGTCAATGCATCGAAAGAAATTCTTCAAAAGGCAATCAATAATATTCGTGGTGGTGTGAAAATAGCGGATATTGGGCATCTAATCGAAACTGAGGCTAAAAAAAGAGGGTATAAAGTCATCAAGAACCTTGGGGGACATGGTGTAGGAAAAAGTCTGCACGAGGAGCCCGACGAACTGCTTAACTATAAAAACCGCTTCGACCAACGAAGATTTCGAAAAAATACCGTTGTTGCTATTGAAACCTTTATTTCAACGACCTCCACATACGCAACCGAACTCAACGATGGCTGGACAATGGTTGGGGACAAGGGTGGATTCATGGCACAACACGAACATACGATTCTCATTACCGATGGCTATCCCGTTATATTAACTGCACAGAATGCAATTTACTAACCAGTCATAAGAAGATACTTAGAGGTCTTTTCGAGCAAATTATTGAAAGCTATCGAAAAGACCTATTTTCTTTAAACAAGACTCCAAACTTGTGGTATAGTGCATCAACCCTTTACATCAGGATAGAGGTTGTTAAAATAATTAAGGGGCCTCTCATAACGAGAAAACCCCCAAATAATATATTTTTATGGCTAAATAATTTTTGTCAAACCCAAAGATTAATCTCACTGGATAACTGACTACAGCAGTAAAAATAGCTTATTCTTCTCAGCAAAAAAGTGATGAAAATCACTTTTCATAAAAATTTTATTCTCGTATTCAAAATTCAGCTTCACTCGTCTTCACATGCCCCTCAACTATTGTCTTTTAACTGTTTTGAAAACTATTTTGAAAAACACCAAACATTAGAAAACCTTTGTTCCAAACTCTTCGCTTCCAACCCTTAATCCTTGCTCAGCTGCCTGAATAAACATGTGGGATAAAACGCTACGATAATATTTGTATTTAGGCTGGTGTAACTTATAAAGTTTAGTATTTTTGATCGATTAAAGTAATCTAGATTGAGAACAATAAAATTCCATAAGGGAGAATGCGGTGTTGACTTCTTGTTGAATGTCCTCAACGAAATAGAAACGGATTATACACATCAAGAAACTTACCATAAAGACTTTTTTGAAATTCTATTTTTCAAAAAAGCGAAAGGCAGATTGATATTGGGGCAAGAGATCCTCTCCTTGTCCGACAATTCAATTATCTTTATTTCAGCTTTTCAGAAACATACCTGGGAACTGGATCCTGAACACCTTGAGTTTACAACATTGATTTTTCAGGAAGACTTTTTAAATGATTTCTTTTCGGATAAATTATTCACATACAAACTATTATATTTCTACCAGCTTAGTTATGTACCCCAGATTATAGCAGATGACACACATATGTCAAAATTCTTAGGTCTTCTCGCCGAAATTAAACTTGAACTCATGGAAACCCAAGCAGATAGTGTCCATATTATTCGTTCTTTACTTTATTACCTATTGCAAACTTTAAACCGAAAATATGCACGCTTAAATATGCTTCCGAACCAAAAAGCGGAAAATAACTTCGCCTATCAATTCAAAGAACTTATGGAACAGTTCATTCGGGAGAAACAACGGGTAAACGAATATGCGACACTTATGGGAATAAGTAGGATTACACTAAATCAGGCCGTTAAGGCACAGTTTAATACCACAGCAGCCCACTTACTTCGACAACGGTTACTATTCGAGATTCAGGATCTGCTGATCCACTCTGACCATTCCGTTAATCAAATTGCTTTTGATCTTAACTTTTCAGAACCCAATCATTTAATGCGTTTTTTTAAAACTCAAACTGGAAAAACCATAAGTGCATTTATTCAGGAATTCAAATAAATGTTGAATTATCTATTATACAAATTGTCGCTATGGAAATCGCGCCATGCAGATCGGCCTCCCCATGGCCCGATTTCCCAATAAATCAATAGCGTGCCAAGTACGTCTCGATATCCTGAACCTGCGCATAAAAGAACGCCAAAGCAGCAAGAAAGGCATGCTGAACATCCAGTGCAGCAACTACGGAACCATTAATCTCAAGATCGCGCGTTGCACAGGCATCAGCAATTACAGTACATGAAAAACCTAAATCGACAGCGGCGCGTACCGTAGCGTCGATACACATATGGGTCATCATGCCTACGACAACAAGTTTCTCGACCTTATTGCTGCGAAGGTAATCCAATAATTCTGTCTCTCTAAAGCTGTTGGGAAAATGTTTACGTATTACTAGCTCGTTTGGCATTGGACTCACGCTTTCATGAATTTCGGCAGCTCTTGTGCCATCAATAAAGAATGGCATTGCTTTTGGATCTGAGGAAATATGTTGGATATGGACCACCGGCAATTTTTCTCGCCTAAATTGGTCGATCACTCTTCTGGCGTTCATCCCTGCCTTTAAGGGATCCACAAGTTCCATTCCGCCATCTTCAAAATACTCGTTTTGAATATCAATGACTATTAATGCGCTATTTCTCATCTATTTTATGAATTAAGTTTAATACAAAATTAAGCTGGATTTAGCGGCGATGACCTACCAATAAATCACCAAATACTACCATTTTGATAAGAGCGATAAGACGGGATGGATAGAAAGTTATGTAATGTTTTACATAATTTCGATCAAAAAATCACCAACAAAAGCTAACTTCGCTGCATATAAACGTCACATACAGGTGATAAATCGTAATAATAGATATCATGGCATTGAAAGAATTACAACACAGCAAAATATATGGCGCAGATAACGGTGGCACTCCATTAATTGTCCTACATGGGCTTTTTGGCATGGCAGACAACTGGGGATCCTTTGGTCGTAGTTTTGGCGAGAAAAGACAGGTACATCTACTCGATCTTCGTAATCACGGACGAAGTTTCCATAGTGAAGATATGTCGGTGGAAGTTATGGTAGACGATCTGCTATCCTATATTGCATCCATTGGAGCAGATAAAGTATTGCTATTGGGCCATTCTCTAGGCGGAAAAGTAGCGATGCAATTTGCTATTGACCATCCTGAAAAGATTGAAAAACTGATCATCGCTGATATAGCCCCGAAAGCTTATCCTCCACATCATGAGGACATATTCGACGCGCTATCTGCTGTAGATATTACAACACTAGAAAACAGGAAAGATGTACAAGTAAAGATTGAACACTACTTGAGTGATCCGGGTGTTATCCAATTTTTATTAAAAAATGTATATATCAGAGAAGATCGAAAATTAGATTGGCGCTTTAATCTGGATGTTTTAAAAAATAAATATACGGAGTTTATTACTGTCGGGGTAAAATCAGGAATATTCAACGGCCCCACATTATTTCTACCAGGAGAAAAATCAAGATATATATTACCTGAAGATAAGATTAAGATCAGGGAACAATTTCCAAATGCCGTATTTAAAACAATTCCTAATGCTGGTCACTGGGTTCAAGCTGAAAATCCACAGGCATTCGACGCATTCGTTGCCGAGTTTTTAGATCGATAAAAATGAGATACATTGAATGTCTACTCCGACTTGCTGGTCCTTAAAACCTCTCGTAAGATGTAGACATTCAAGACTATTATTTCAACGCCTTTGCGTAGGTCTTTATCGCACGATCACGGGCAATCTGATGGTCAACCATAGGCTCACAATAGGCTGGAGTACCTAATTCAGGAACCCATTTTTTTATATACTCCTGATTTTTATCGAACTTCTCAGCCTGAAGCGTCGGATTAAAAACCCTGAAATACGGGGCTGCGTCGCAGCCACTGCCTGAGGCCCATTGCCAGTTACCATTGTTGGCCGACAGATCATAATCATTTAATTTTTGCGCAAAGTAGGCCTCCCCCCACCTCCAGTCAATCAAAAGGTGTTTACAAAGAAAACTGGCTACGACCATTCGTACGCGATTGTGCATATAACCGGAAGTATTCAATTGGCGCATACCCGCATCTACTAAAGGATATCCGGTCTGTCCTTCACACCATTGCTGGAATTCTACCTCATCGTTCCGCCATTGTATGGCGTCGTATTGCTTTCTAAAGGATTCGGTAACAACATGCGGATAGTGATAGAGAATCTGCATAAAAAATTCACGCCAGATCAATTCAGACAACCAGGTCGCATTGTGTTTTAAAGCAAAGGTAACACACCGACGTACACTGATTGTTCCAAAACGAAGTGCTATCCCCAAATGAGTAGTGCCCATTAACGCTGGATAATCGCGGGTTTTATCATAGTGATCAATGATAGTAGCATCCAGGTGTGGTTCTTTAAAGCTAAGATCGGTCTCTAAAAAACCTAAGTTCTCCAAAGAAATGATCTGCTGATGCTTTTGCTGAACGAAGGGTTCCATTGCGTAGGTATAGGAACGATGGTCCTCAGGACGTAATTTCTCACGCCATTTTTTTGCATAAGGCGTATAAACCGTATATGGTGTCCCATCATTCTTTAAGATATCTGCTTTATCAAAAATAACCTGATCTTTCACAGCTTTGAAGGGAATTCCCTTAGCTTGAAAGAACTCAAAAATTTCTTTGTCCCGCGCAATTGCCATTGGCTCATAGTCCCGATTACAATAGACGCCCTGCACATCAAATTTTTCAACCAAGTTCCTGTAGATAGCGATAGGTTTACCATAGAACGTATTCAACGTTGCACCACTTTCCCCTAGTATAGTATTGATACGGGTTAAAGCCTGATGGATGTAATGAAGACGTCGATCCCTTTTATCCTCCAATTGCATCAAAATTTCCTCGTCAAATATAAATATAGGTAGTACCGGATAACCCAAAGCCAGCGCGCGAGCAAGCCCGGCATTATCATCCAGCCGTAAATCACGACGAAACCAAAACACAATAATTTTATTTTTTTCCATAAAAACGACCAATATTTACCATCATTACCCATGTTAACAATTTTAAAGGGTAAAAGGTTAACTCAATAATTAGGTAAAAATACCTCTATAAACAGACTGAACCATCAAAGGTACTTGAAATTCCCCTTGATGGTTCAGCATTGAATAATTTTATTGTGTTAGTTTTTCAAACTTGCCATGTCAATAACAAACCGGTATTTAACATCACTTTTCAATAGTCTATCATAAGCATGATTGATATCCTGCATTTTAATCAGCTCTATGTCGGATATAATATTGTGTTTACCACAAAAATCAAGCATCTCCTGTGTTTCGGCTATCCCCCCGATCATCGAACCTGAAAAACTCTTACGTGTTGGAATCAGGCTAAAAGGAGCCACAGGAAGTGGATGCTCCGGAGCACCAACAAGAGTCAGGGAACCATCTCGTTTCAATAAACTTAAATAGGCATTGATGTCATGCTGTGCCGAAACACAATCTAAAATGAAATGTAAAGTTCCCGCATGCGCTTTCATTTGTTCTGCATCAGTTGACAAGATCACTTCATCGGCACCTAAACGTTTGGCGTCATCCACTTTAGACGCAGACGTTGTAATGACAACAACTTGTGCTCCCATTGCTTTCGCTATTTTTACCCCCATGTGTCCCAAGCCGCCGATACCTACGATACCTACTTTTTTTCCTGGTCCCACATTCCAATGCCTCAAAGGCGAATAAGTGGTAATTCCAGCACATAATAAAGGCGCTGTTGCTGCAAGATCCAAATTTTCAGGAATTTGGAGCACAAAATCCTGGTCTACTACAACGCGTTCGGAATAACCGCCGAATGTCTGTTTATTAAGGTGCTTATCGTGTCCATTGTAGGTTTGAATATTTCCACTTTCACAATATTGTTCCAGTCCTTCCTTACAACTTTCACATTCGCGACAACTATCTACCATACAGCCTACACCAGCCAAATCGCCGACTTTAAACTTGGTCACCGCTGAGCCAACTTGAGTAATTCGCCCCACAATTTCATGGCCGGGTACATTCGGATAAACGGTCCCACCCCATTCGTTTCGCGCTGTATGTAAATCCGAATGGCAAACTCCACAAAATAAGATATCAATCTCGACATCTTTCTCCGTCACTTCGCGACGTTCAATATCCATCTGTTTTAGATCGGCCGTTGGTGCACTTGTTCCAAAAGCTCTAATTGAAAATGTACTCATACTTGATAAAATTGTTGTTTTCTGTTTTAAATGACTGCATAAAATTCCTATGTACAACACAGATTCCATCCGCACGATAAAATTAACCAATGGATGGAAAAAATGTTTTGAAGGAACGATAACAAAAGTAAAAAGCAACTTTCAGAATTATGTTGCCATAAAGCTCAAGTTGCTGTTTCTTTACGGCTCATCGCATCATGCTTGAACATCTGTGATAAGCTAAGCTTTGTAAACCGCACGGGTTCGTCAGGATTTTGTACCTGTTCAAACGAACTAATCAGCATCTTCTACCTGTACAGACGGATTAATCAGTATCTTCTACCTGTACAAATTGCATTGCCAACCCCTGTTTCTGGCAGATGTTCAGAATAGAAAATTCCAATCGGGTACTAATCCGCAGGACAAGCAAAAATTGCTGATCATCCAACAATAAATCAATATTTTTTATCTCCGGGAAACTCTGATAGAGAAAATGATAAATCTCGCTGGCTTTCCACTTCAGCTTACGAGATAAAGAATAAACAACTTTATACATATTTAGATTATTTCAAAATTTTAACGGCAATTTGTTGTAATTGGTGGTTCAAAAAAGGCATCTGTTTCAGTTCCTCAAAATCTCGGGCTAGTCGAACCCTTTTATTTTCATTTTCCAGCGCAAGAGCGAGGCTATCCAAGCGCTCCACATCATTGTGTATCAATAAATAACAATCGATATCGGGATCCAGTACCCCCATCATTTCAGGGCGGATCGTTTCCTCTGTCTCCACCATGACCAAAACGCATCTTTCTGATGCAAAGCTATCCACCGACTTGCCTACTTTCGCATTTAACACCATAGTTGTCATCCTGTTTATTGTCTGTATAAAAAGAATCGATCAATCAAAATAGACATATTCTGTATTTTTGTCGAAACCACCTCCTAAAAAAAGAACGATATACGTCCCTACTATTTACAATAACTTATTCTCGTTATCCTGTCGAATGGCTAGCGCAGCCCCTTAACACATATACTTGTCAACCAGGAAAGCCTCGCTTCAAAATCCGGAAAACGATCAAAAAGTAAAACTTCCTGCTCAAAACAACGTGATGTTGTCACTAACATTTCCGATAAAAACAGGATATCCTTTTCCTCCAAGGCCTGAATTTCTTCTTTCCTAACGGCTAATTCAATCATTTCACGAATCAGCTTAATCTCGTCATCCAGCATGTATCGTGTTTTTGAAACCATCAAGGCTGGGTCGGATTTCATATCTTCGAATGCGAGATGAAAGCGTTTCGTAATTAAATTAATCTGACGTAGTTTTGCTTGTAAAAAACCAACTAAATTATCTTCCAGTGAAGCTTCCCTGTTATAAGTTCTACTCGCGACCTCAAACACTTGCTGACATAAGTACTCCGCAATCGCATCAAAGACATCCATCTTACTGGTAAAATAGTAATACAACGTGCTCCGCCCCTTTCCACAAGCTTTTGAAATATCCTGCATGGAAACCCTTGCAAATCCATAGGTTTCAAACACTTTCATGGATGATAAGATAATTTCCTCTTTAATATTTTCTTGTTGACCTGTCATTACTCGACAAATCTACAAAAAATGTCGAAAAATCAATTCACCCAGCCAACTTTTTTTCGCCACTCATTGTAGGTGTCGTTCTCCTGATCCAGAAATGGAATTCGCTCCACATCTTCAATTTTATTCATTTCTTTAGGATTAAGGGGTAAAAGGTTCATTGTGCTCCTTAAGCTGTTTATTGCATTTTTATCTTCCACGGGATAAATACTGCCACAGCTGCTTAACTGTGTCCCATAACGTTGCGGCTTACTTTTGAAAACCTGAATTCGATCGTGCAAATAAGCCAGATTTGCGAGATTGATGTCCATGATATTATCAAGAAGCAACTGATAACAATCTTGCATAAATTGAGGTTCTCCTATCGCATGCTGAACAATCAGCCAAGCTGAATTGCTAGCTGCTTCGCCGACTTTTGAAATAGTTGGATAACCTATTTCGGCAATGATTTCACGTAATCTTTTTGCATTCCGTCGGTGAATGGTTTCCATCTCCACATGATATCCCCCATGAAGCTCTCCCCTCTGCAATAACTTTTCCCGCATTGATTCTTCGTCCTGCCCTAATCGGATAATCTCTTCCGCAATATTTCTATATAACATCTCAATTTTCTAAAATTTTTAATACGTATTTTACTTCTCTAAATCCTTTCCCCCTCGGCCGGTAACCTATTACATTCATACGCTATTTTGCTCAACTATTGCTAGATTACGTTTGATTTGAATACATCGACGGAAATACACTACGTTTTATGTATAATCTTATTCAGGTGGCTTACATCAGTCAGCCCAAATTCAGCGACAATTTCCTTTAAGGTAACTCTTCCTGTTGCTATTCTTTGACGTATTAAGGTATTGCGGTAGTTTTGAATATATTCGCGTAAGGTAATTCCTGCCTGACGTTTAAAGTAAATACCGAGATAATCGTTGGCAATGTTAAAATGCTCCGCCATTATTTGTATCCGTAAACGATTGGGATCGTAAATATTTTTATGGATATAACAAAACATGGCCTGCAGGTCACGGCTTTTAAAACTATTGCTACGCAATTCGGGCATATTCCGCTGCAAAACATGCACAACACTGAATAATTGGAACCAAATAAGCTCCTGATTTCCAATTTGATCTTTTCTTAATAAGAGAAGGGTATCAAAGATCAGTGTTATTATCGCATTATCTTCTCCAACTAATTGAAACCCCATCTGATGAGTTTCTCTACTTTTTATAAGATATTCCAGCTGTTGTATAGCGGACGTAGAACCCGAACTGTTACGACCAAGGTAGGCGTCGGTGAACTTAAGATATACAAAATGGGTGAGTTGTTCGATTTCAAAATAATGTTGGTCATCTGGCCCTAGTAGAAAGATCGACCCTGCTTTGTAAGGAAATGAATGCCCATTAACAATATGTCGCCCTGTCCCCTCACGAATAAAAATGAACTCGTAATGATTGTGATTGTGTTCCGGATGAGTCCATTCAAGCATCTTAAACCCTGAAATAAGCACCGGTTCAAACTGACGATAACGTTTCATTTCAGAAATATACCTAATTATATTGGATTTTTACATTAAAACCCACTAGGCTTCCAACTAACTTTGGCCCTATAAGTAATATAGAAAGATGAAGACTAGAAAAAACACCGCTTTAGTTGTTGGCGCCAATGGCGTTATTGGCAACAATCTCATAGACTATCTTGAAAAGATGGAGGAATGGGAAATTATAGGTTTATCACGACGAGCAAATGCCGATCGGGTTAACGTTCGTTTTATCGCTGTAGATTTATTGGATATAGCCGATTGTCTCAAAAAGCTAGGCAACTTGGATACCGTAACCCATATTTACTACGTTGCTTATCAGGATAGACCGACCTGGGCTGAGCTAGTGGAGCCCAATATGAAAATGCTAAGCAATGTTTTGACCGCGGTGGAACCGGTAGCAAGTGATCTTCAGCACATCAGCTTAATGCAAGGGTATAAAGTATATGGTGCTCATCTGGGCCCTTTCAAAACACCAGCCAAAGAATCAGATGCCGGACATATGCCGCCGGAATTCAATACCAGCCAACAGCAATACCTCGAACAATTGCAAAAGGGTAAGAAATGGACTTGGTCAGCGATGCGTCCGTCAGTTGTTGGTGGAACGGCCCCCAATAATCCCATGAATCTAGCGATGCTCATTGCTGTATATGCATCTATCTCAAAAGAACTCGGTATTCCACTTCGATTTCCAGGAAAAATTGGCGCTTTTCAGACATTGATGGAAATGACCGATGCAACACTATTAGCCAAAGCAACGGTATGGGCCTCGACCAATCCACAAGCGGCCAATCAAGCCTTCAACATTAACAACGGCGATCTCTTCCGCTGGAAGGAACTATGGCCCAAATTAGCGGCCTATTTTGGTATGGAAAGCGCTGATCCTATTCCGCTATCACTCAACACAATGATGGCAGATAAGGAGCCTATATGGCAAAAATTAAGAGAAAAGCATTTATTAAGCTATAGCTATGATCAAGTTTCAGCTTGGCCTTTTGGCGATTTTGTATTTTCTTGGGATTATGATTTTTTTGCCGATGGCACAAAGGCAAGGCGTCTCGGCTTTCATGAATTTATTGACACCGAACAAATGTTTTATCAGCTCTTTGACGAAATGCGTAAAAAAAGAATAATTCCATAATAGCAAAGATTAAATTTTACCGTCTATTTTTGTAACTTACCCGGCTCAAGCATAACCTTTACTTCATTGCAATTTCATCCGGTATCATTTTATCGTTTCATAGTCAAAAGGATAGCGGATGTTTTCATAAAACAAACAATATGAATACAAAAAAAGCCTTTGTAGTTGGATCAGGAAAACTGGCAAACGCGATACTGGAAGCCGATTATTCCATCCCCAATGTAGAAATTCTACCTTGGCAGCCATCCATTACAACGTCGTCGCCATCGATCATTATACATGCCGGATCGGGTCGGGAGCTGCAAGATTGTCTTGATTTTTGTGCACGTACGGATTCGGTATTCATTGAATTGTCTACAGGGCTAGAGACCGAAAAGCTCGAGACTGCATTTCCACTTGTCATTTGCCCAAATACCTCCATACTTTTGCTAAAAACACTCCATATGCTTCAACAATTTGGTCATAATTTCAAAGACTACGAAATATCTATTATGGAGTCTCATCAGTCTTCCAAGCTTACTGAACCAGGTACAGCTTATCATATAGCCAATTCTTTACATGTCGCTCATGAACGCGTTATCTCTATTCGCGATGCAAAAACGCAAGCTTATAAAATCAATATTCCCGTTGCCTACTTAGAAAAGCATGCCTACCATCAGATTGTGATCAAAGATAAAAATGATGAAATTAAAATTGAGACCAAGGTCCTCGGACATGATTCTTATTCAAATGGTGTCAAAAAAATCCTTGAAGCATGTGTCAACAATAAATTAGCCAATAGAAGGCATACTGTGTTGGATTTGGTAGCTATGGGGCTACTTTAGTTAAACTTTCAATTTAGAAAGGAGCTTTCTACAAGAGGAGTAAGAGGAAAATCCATTTGATTTTCTTCTAAGGCCACAACATCAAAAAATATGGGATTTGGAGTATTTATCTTTATACCGTTGCTGATAATTCTGCTGTTATGCGGGGTTATCACAAAAAGACGATTCTTCGGGTATGCAATTTTATCTCTGATCGGTGGCGCAATTATACTTTTTTCTTTGTCTCAATTTTTTCAATGGATCACGAGCCCAAAAATCCTAAAAAAAGAAGATTATTATGGTACCTACCACATAAAGCGTGACCTGTTCCCAGGAAAACAAGCTGACTGGCAATATAATAGCTACAATTTTGTCATAAAGGATAACGATTCGATTTATTTCAACGTCGTAAGTGCGGGTAAAGTATCCAAAGTTTACAAAGGCAAGATCGAAACAGTCTGTCCTTACCAATCCGCACGCTTAAAACTGTGGATGGACTTCCCCGCTCATCATATTCTTGCTTCAGATCCAACGGTATACCGAAGCCCTTTAGGCTTCTATTTGGTATTTTATTCGTCGAAATATAACAACGTTTTTTTTGAAAAAGACTGACATTGAAGCGTTATTTAACATGACAAGATATTTTCTCTATGTACAGATCACTGTCCTAGGTAACATGCATAAAAAAACACCAAAAAATGGTGTTTTCTTATTTTACAATAAATAATAGGATTAGTTTGCTAGCATCTATTTCCCTTTTGCCTTTAGAAATCGTTTTGACAAATATTGCCGTACGGGTATATCGTATAACTTCAAACAGCCGTATGCAAGCACAATACTTCCGATCACAACAGCCGCTGCTCCGGGCAACGACTCTTCAAAACTCAGATTTTCATTCTTAACCCAAGCATAGTATAGATAGATAAAGGGATAATGTACCATATACAAAGGATAGGATATATCACCTAAAAACTTGCAAAGCCAACTTGTAATACCATTACCGCCCTTGCCAGAAGCGCCTAACACAACGAGTAAAGGGAAAACCACGACACAACATAGCGTGTCGTATAAACCATTCATCCATAGTTGCTCGGCACCACCAATGCGCGGCATAGCCAAAAGTGGCACTAGGATCAAACTACAAATCCAAAATGCGCCCTTGATCTGTAAAGACTTAAATACTCTAGATAAGAATAAGCCTGCTGTAAATGAAAACAAAAGACGAAGTGAACCCGCCGTAAATTCCGTTTCTGTGAGTGAAAAACCAGCACAGATATCTCCCAAAGGTCCCAATATCGCAAAGGCCGCCAACCCTATCCCGAATAAAACAACGAGCCCAGCCAATACTTTGGTTGAAAATCTACGAATAATCAATGCATACAGAATATTACCGATGTATTCGAAAAACAACGACCAGCTCGGCCCATTTAATGGAAACATCTCCCCAAGCCCTCTCACTTCTTGCCCTGGAATGGCAGGAATCAACAAGGCATTCAAAAGGGTCGCGATTGCCAGCGAAGAAAATGTCACCTTAGTCACATCCCAAACAGAACATCCCTGAAAATAAAACATGACTGCTCCAATGATCGCACCCATTACAACCATCGGATGTAAACGTATTATCCGACGCTTGATAAATTCTTTTATTGTCATTGTCTTCCAACGATCGTCATAAGCATAGCCCACGACAAAACCTGAAAGCATAAAGAAAAAGTCAACGGCCAAATAACCGTGATTAATACGCTGGTCTAAATGGCTCGTCGCAAAGGCTTCAAAAATATGAAAGCAAACAACAGTTATAGCTGCTACACCGCGTAACCCGTCAAGTACTGCATAATGTGGTTTGGTATCTGCATAAACGGAAGTCGGTATTTGAGTATCGGACATAAAAACAAAACGATTTGATTGATTTTTTTACAAGGGCGTAAATATAAACAAAATCGTCCATGCAGATTTGTAACAAGTTTACCGGTGCTCCATTTTTAAAGGCTGTTAATTAACACTGGGAATATAATCCGGTAAGTAAACCTGCTCTTTTTGCATATCTTGGATGTAAATTTTAGAATAAATTTCCAAACGGATATCGGTGATGTCTGTAGTCATCGGCTTGTCGTCTTCATCTTCTCCAAATGAAAAAATCTGTTCTTCCCTTCTATTTTTTTTATGCAAAAAATAGTAAAAGTCTTTATTTTCCCAACCTTTTATATCACTTCCAGCATCATCTTGAACCTTCAATTTTGTAAACGTCTTCTGTAGATAGTTGTAAATATTTTGAAAATCATCTTTATTTTTTGAAGTCTTCAGTGCATATAGATAAGCAAATTCACCATTTTTATCCTCTGCCACTGTCAACGCTGGAAAAGGAACTCCGTTTAATATAGCTATGGTGTCCTTATCTTCATTGTAAGAAACCGTGGTGTAACGATAACCGAAATCTCTGACCGGCTTTAATTTTCGTGTTCCCCAGACTGCAGTAGACTCGATATAAAATGGTGTTGGCAAACTCCCTTCTGAATTAAAAACAGCAAGCGTATCCTTTTTAAATATGGCGGTTTCAAAGACTTCTTTCAACTCTTTCTTATCCATACTTTTAACGTCTGCATGCAGCAACTCTTCGCTCCTTTTTATCTTGGGGCCATAAAATTTGGATGCATTAAAGGTTCTATCCAATTTTTCAAGTATCACCCTGTCTGGATCTTGCGATTGACAGGAATACAGCATACCCGATAAAAGGATCAGACAGCATACACTATAATATAGAAAATGAAACGGCTTCATCGGAATTGTCATTTAAATTATTTTTTGGGTTATGATCTTTACTTTGCCGTAAAGATCTTCAAACTAAAATAAATTTGTATTCATTTGCAAATGAAATTGTGCGGGATTAACACCTTTTGACTTTTTAGAAGTGCAGCGCAATCCAAAGTACATCATTCGTGGTCGCTTGCTATTTGGGAGTCCTTCTGCTCAAATTCAGAAACATCACTAAGTAAATTGGGCTTCCAAGCTACTAGTCAGACTATAAAACGTATTCTTGCATATAAAAATCAATTTATCTATGTTTGAAATATACAAATTGTGTTAATTTAAATAGATCAAGAACAAGCAAGCTCATATGATGTTCAAAAAGGTATTTTCTTTCGTTTTCTGCTGTTTGTCTACAGCCATTTTTTTCAACGTATCTGCACAAGATTTCAAGCTTTCCTCGTTGCCAAGTCAGTATCAAAAACCGGTCAAAAATGCACTAAAAGCTGCCGGCATGAATCGCACTGAATTAGAGAAAGTACTAGCGAATCTACCCAAAGAAATGCGTGAAGGGGCGGCTTTTCTCATAGCTTATATGCCCAAGAATGATTTAACGACTATTAAGAGTGATCATCTTATCCATAATATTGAAAAGGCTTACCAGGCAAGATCAACGTTTTCCTGGGCAAAGGAAATTCCAGATTCAATTTTTCTAAATGAGGTATTGCCCTATCGGGTTTTTTCTGAAGATCTCGACGATTGGCGTGGTGACTTCTACGATCGTTTCTCAAAATATGTGACAAATAGCAAAACGATAAAAGATGCCATTGTAGCCATAAATAAGAATATCAGAGATGAAGTGAAAGTCGATTACAATACGCAACGAAAAAAAGCAAATCAAAATCCATCTGAATCGATAAGCCAAGGAATGGCTTCTTGTACCGGATTATCCATTTTATTGATCGACGCATTGCGATCAGTAGGTATACCGGCTCGGATTGCGGGAACGCCAAACTGGCATGACAACCGTGGTAACCACAGTTGGGTCGAGGTGTGGATTAATGGTAAATGGTATTTTACTGAATATTATCCGGACAAAGACCTGAATTACAGCTGGTTTTTAGCAGACGCGGGTAAAGCCGATCCGAATAGCAAGGAACATTCTATTTATGCGGCTTCCTACAAACCGGCAGCTACCTCATTCCCGGCGTGGAGTGAAACAGAAGTGTATGCCGATAATGTTTCTCAGCGCTATATTGATCTATTCAATCAGCAATATAGCCAACAATTGAAGGACAAATCTTACACCCGTCTAAACGTAACCATGTATCTCAGTAAGGATCAATGTCAACCGGAAGGAAGAACAAAATGCAATGTAGATATCTTCCAAGGAAATGATCAAATTGGCGGAGGCTCGACTGCTACTAAACTGCAGGATGCGAATGATCATTTAACATTTATCGTGAAAAAAAATCAGTCTTATACATTGAGGTACAGCAATAAAAATGGGCCTACCGAAAAGAAAGTAACTGTAAATGATGAGCCTTTAAATGTGATATTATACTTCAATTAATGTAGATTATTATTTCGTAAATTGAAATTATGAAAAATATTTTTGACCAAACAGTGAGTGATGAAGTGATAGCACGGATTCAAAATCTTAATCCAGGCAGCAGTGCCCAATGGGGTAAAATGACTGTCGATGCCGTCTAATTAATCTCAGTTGCCAATTGGATCGCCAGGCGCGGGAGTGCACTGACGATCCAATTAAAGTTATCGCCACCAATGATAATAGTTATGCATGCCGTCGTATTCAAATCCACACCTCGGATAAAGACTATTACCGATAACATTTGTTTTCTCGGTCTCAAGCATCAGACCACAAGCTCCAGTCTCTTCACACCAAGCTTTACTTCGATCTATAAGCCGAACCGAAAGACCTTTACTCCGATGATCAGGATGCACAAATAGATCACTCAACAACCACTGCCGCTGCAATTTAGTATAATGAAACAATTTATAAAGCTGAACAAAACCAACCGCATGTTCGCCCTGGATTGCCAAAAAGATTTCTGACTCTCCGTTCAAAAATCGCTCCCTCAAAAATTCTTTGGCTTTTTCCAAATCCGATTCCTGTCTGTAGAAAATTCGATAAAGATTGAATAACGCTGCTGCTTGATCAAGATCCTCAAGACTTGCCTTTCTAATGTTATAATTCATTTCATTAAATAGTTTGATTTATAGTGCAAATGTATCCTAACTCTTTCGTATCAACCTCATCCAGATAGCAGATGTACAGTGGTCCAATCTTCGGTAGCATGGATTTCGATGCGACCAATAAACAAGTTCATAATAATTTCAAAAACAGACTTCATGCCCCTATAACTAATAGTTGTCGAATTATAAATGCTTCTGAACGAATTGTAATTCTTCGATGCAGTCAATTTATAAGGTCCCTATATTTAGATATGAAAAGGAGAAAATTAGCAGCTACAGACAGTGAAACCTTTATCAATTATTACCTACCAAATTGGCGATCCATTATCATTGGCAGTATTTTGATTTTAATGGGGATATCGACTTGTTTTATCGGTTATCATCCTCATAATTCACTTAAAGAGAATTTCAGCGCCATGGTACTTGACTTTAAAGACGTATTTCGCTTTTTAGTCTCATTATTTATGCTGTTACTCCACTTATCTTTTATTATCGGCGGCTTCCTTCTTCTAAAAAACAGCAGGAAAGTTATCCGAGCCCGGACAGATAAAAAAGGATTGTATTTTAAACGGATCGAAAAAAAGACCGGGAGTGTGTGGGCTTTGGCAGATCTGGATGCGCTGGTATTCGTGCCCTACATTCAAATCGTTAATATCCGCGTTATTGAAAGCAATTGGTTGGGTCCGAGACTTGAGCTTGAGACTTTTCAAGGTAAAGAAATCCTGACCATGTTGAACGTATTAAGCCGAAAACAAAAAGAGCAAATTTGCCAAACCGTGAAAGAATTCGGCATTTAATAAGATTTACTGGTCCTTTTTTTTTAAAGAAGAAAGTTTACTAAAATCAGGACAAACTGATCCTAGTAAACTTTTAATTTGATTTACTTGTTCGTATAATTTTATAATCAATCGTTGGGTAACAACTGATCGACATATTCTCTGATCTCTTGGGGTAACATCAGATAAACCGAGGTTTTCAGATTTGCTTTACTTGGTTCCCCATCGATGAAAATATTCTTAAATCCTTCATTGAGCCATTTCCCCTCATCTTCTAGATATCCATGATATTTGCTGTTTAAATTCTCAATAATATTATTATCGTTTCCCATGTTTTCCGTCATTTATTATATGTAATCTGCATCTAAAATATTCGACAGGGAAACATCAACTTTGGTGCCACTCCTCCTTAAAATTTTTAAATTTGGCTATCCAATAGCATGTTTTAAGTTTTCTTAACATTTACATAAGCTAACAGGACAAAACCACTAAGCGTTATATATCAATACATTACAATTCTAAAAAAAACTACTTATTTTGCTTAAGTTGATATTATTTGCAATTTTTAGTAGTGAATACCGTAATTTTGTATTTTAATGTTTATAAACCTTTTACTTATGATACTAATAGCAGTTTTACTTCCTTGGTTATCGTTTTTTTTACGTGGTAAAATTCTAAGTGGCATTCTCTGTTTGATCCTTCAGATAACTATACTTGGTTGGATACCCGCAGCCATATGGGCGGTTGCATCGCGTGTTGACGGGAAAAATGAACAGCGCATGCGTAAATTGGAACGCAATATGCGCAATTACCGATAAATCATTAGGGCTCCGTTATTCGATAACCCGAACATCATTTAGATTCCAAAAATTGTTGTACTTGTTTTAATGTAAAATCAATCAGTTCAACGTCGACATCGCCATTAAAATCAGCCATCATATAGTTGCCATGATTTGCCGGTAGAATAAGTAATCGTGCAGCAGGAATCTGCTGTTGCATAGCAGCTAAATGTGTCGTTTTCACAACATCTTGGTCTCCGCCTAGCAAAAATACGGGGCAGGTCAAACGCGTTAAGGATTCGGCGTCAAAATCCTGAAAGTGTATCATGCGCTGGCTGTCTTTTTCATACATATTTCTAAACTTCTCTGGATCTGGGTTCAGCTTCATAAAATTCTCCTTCAGAAATGGCGGCATATCGTTAATAGTTGACGCTTCCATACTTTCAAAAAAACCATCCAGAAGCCCCTCTCTTTTGGTATTTCCAGATGCTGCTATCAGCTTTTCGACCTTGTCTGGATACATCGTCGCAAATTTCAAAAGGGTTGTCGCTCCATTACTAAAGCCAAAAAACGAAGCTTTTCCGATGGAAAGAAAATCTAGAACAGCCAAAATATCTTTGGCATCCTGCTCGAATGTTTCAGCTGAGGATCGATGATCGGATCTTCCATGATTTTGGAGATCTATCAAAATCAACTGATACTGATCATGCAACCTTTTTACAGTCTCCTCAAAATCCGAAAAACCGGAGGAGCCACCACCATGAATCAGTACGAGAGGTTTTCCTGTGCCAAATATTTCGTAGTAAAGTTTTATCCCGTTAGCAGGTGCATAACCGCTTTTCGATTCTATTTCACGCATAATTTATACTAAATGGTCTATATTTTTATCATTAGCAACACGCTTCTACAGCGATTTGTTTTCTATAAATTTTTTAAAACTTAACAAGACCCCATCGGTAAAAGACTGTTGCAGGTCCAAACTTGTAAACGGATCAGGATCGAAAGTTTCGCGAATAATTGTATTGTTGTCAATCGCCTGAAATTCCACAATACACTTTCTTCCCCCACTGTTACTTTCAATAGACTCCATCCAAATAATCTCATCGTACACACCCACATAATCAAATCCTTCGCGACTATATTTTTGTTCCATTCTAAAATTAAACATCCCTCCTTCCCTAAAATCGATACCAGCAGCCGGACAGTGCCAATCGTCAAATGGAATATTCCATTGCATAATTGCCTCAGCATCATTCCAGTATTTCCAAACATCGGTTAGCTGCTTTTCAACTAAAATAACCGAAACCAATTTTTTTACAGGTTGATCTTTATGTTTCATAGGATGTTTTAAATGATAAGAATCCTTTTATCTATCTACACCGGTTTAAAATCATTCCGTTTAATGTACTGAGATAAAAGGCTACATTGAACGACATCACAATATTAATAAACTATACAGAAATTCGACTTGTCCTATGACAATATTGACGTACGCTACACATTTTTCTGCGATACTGTAGAGATACACTTTATAGCTAATTAAAGGATGAAAATCTAACGTAGTGGGTCGATAAAGAATAAACTGATGACTGTGGTATATTTATTGTACGAACCTCATGGAACATATAAAAACCGATTCAAATGAGAAAATTAGCATTTATAGCAATGAGTCTTGTTACTTTCACGGCCTGTAATAATACTCCCAAGAACAATGAATCCAAAGAAGCAGTTGATCAAAGCAAGGAAGAAGCAACCTCGTCGATCGGCGGCAACAAGGATGAGCACGGTTGCTTGGTCGCGGCAGGACAAACTTGGAGTGAGATCAAACAAGGATGTATCCAGGTCTTTAATGTTGGCTTACGCCTAAATCCAACGGAGAAAGAAGAAGGAAAAGCTGTCATTAGTGCCTTTGTTGTCCTTAGCGAGGATAAATCAAAGCTAGAATTATTCTTACCTGATGACAGTAAAAAAACCGTTATCCTAGATAAAGTTGAAAACGACATTTATCAGAAGGATAACTATAGATACGATGCTAAAAAATCAGTGCTTTATGTAAATAATACGATTAAATACAAAGGTGATGTCGAATAGCCTAGAAAGATTGAACTATTGGCACAATTTGCACTATATATGGCCCTGAATAATGATTCCCTATCATTTTATTCTCATTCACAGTAATATGATATTGGCCAATATCTTTAAATCTATAGGTAAACTCCTTGCCAAAAGGACCATCAGAAGAACCATCGGGCAGAAAAAGCTGACTAATTCGTACATTGGCTGTATCCATGGGAGTTTTTATTTTGATAAGAACCGAATCTGCCTGATGGACTGAAATGAAAATAGTATCTGTTTTCCCTGATACCATATTCATTTCCTTAGATCTTCCACCACCAAAAAAGGTTACGTTAGAAGGTAATTCCTGTGCCTTGTGCTTAGATTCATTTGTACTGGATTGTGGTGGGCGCTGAGGAAATTGACAAGCTCCATAAATAAAAATTGCCAACACATTCATGATCAATAATCGTAATTTGCCCATAAACTTTTACTTAGGATAACAAAAGCTATTAGATTACGGTTTTAGTTACGACAACTTTTTCAGTACAAAACAAACGCTGAAATTGAATTTGTTACATCCTCCACAAACTCCATTTTGATTTGATTGCATGTGGATTTAGTTCCCGTATTTTTTGATAAAAAGCATAGAAATTCCTATTCCAGAGGGAATAGTTATGCGTAAAACTGAAAATGGACTGTCCCTTACTATCCAATTGAACGACGACTTGCCAGATATAGTGATTATTAATTTGAGTCGATGTCCTACGAAGCGCAATGATATCCACTAACCTAAAGGATCTACCTGCCCCGCCTCTTCGACCGACAGCGTAGAAATAATTTTCATCAAAAAAATAATCTTCGTCACTTAGCAGATTATCTTCTATACCAAATAAAAAGGGACGTGATGACAGTTTTCTTAATTTATCTGTCTCAAAATGATCATTCATTTCATAGCTTTTTTTAACACCGTATAAATATTTCTTAGCTACATTTTTCCTATAGACTTCTATCAACATGACAACGATCAACACACAACTGAGAACCAAAATGATGCCTTTAGAATTCATTTATTCCACAAAAAGAAATTAACTTCCACAAGTCAGATAGAACATCGGAATTCCCCCTTCATCTTTCTCGATAGCATCTAATCCTTCGAAATACCTATGGTCACCGAGTTGTTTCTGAGCGATTTGTTGTTCAAATTGATAAAGCAAATCCAAAGCTGTAAAATGTAGTGGATGTGAAGGCCACGTGAGACAACACTCAGACGGAATGATTACCATTCTACCATGCGATATTATTCCAAGGACTTCCTTTCTTTTCTTTAAGATACCCAATATACCTTTTCAAGTAAGATTTCCCAATTTTACTGTTTACACCAACTTGATCTTCTCCTTCCAGGAAATAATCGGAAAATTGCAACCAATCAATAAAATGCTTTCTCGCATATAGTGACAAACTCTTGAGAACATTTAATGCCACAGGTTTTGGTAAATATCCAACGTCTGTTGCGGATGTCGTAATATGACTTACTACAGCAACAACAAAGGCATTTACCCCTGATTTGGAGATATCCCAAATGGATGTATCAATTTTGCAGTTTTTTCCCTCTAATGCGGTCCCTGTCTTTTCTATCCCAAGTAACGTAAAGTATGAACTCAACATTTGAAGACAAGTTTCTCTATCCGTTATACCAAAATCTCTCTGTAGCAATTTGATAAAATCACTTCTATATTGATCAATTCTTGGATAATTACCAAATTGATATAAGTGAATGGGATAACTACCATCATCTCCGGTACTTCCGAATACTGTAAACCAATCCCCAAAAACAATCACTCTAAATGCGGCTCCTAGCGCATTACCAAACTGTTCTTCATAAGGAATATTCAGAAGTATAGTGTTATCAGGTACTAAACTTCCCGCCCTTTTTTCCTCTTCGGCTTTCAAAGTAAGTTCATCTTTGGCTTCATTTACACCTTCCTTTGCCGCATTCAATAATTCTTTCAAAAATTTAAACATAACGGTATTGATATTAACTACTTAAAAGAAATCTTACTTACTATATTTTGCTACCAGCGCATAATCGTACGGGATTCTCATGGACAGCTCGCGTGCTTGCCAAATATCCCCTTCGGACGCCTGGTAGAAATCATAGGCATTTTTCAAGAAATTCTCGCCGTTTGGAGCTTCAACCCAATCTTTCTTCTCTCGATTGTAAAGTAAAATCATACAACTTACACAGCGATAATTACCTGCTGTTTTTGGGTTTTCAAAACAAGTTCCAACTTTAATATTAATCTTCTGATTGATTATCACATCGGTCAATTTACGATCTGTGAGATGAATTAATGCAATTTGTGCATCCTCATGATCGGGTCGTAACTTTGCTATTACTAATCGCCCAAAATCTGCTTTTTTAATTTTTTCGATTTCTAAAGCCCTAAATTCCGGCGATATGCGATTCGTATCGACCGGATATAGATCATCTTCGGCAGCCGTCACTTCTGTCGTCGTTACTTCGGTGGCTCCGGAAGCCAATAGCTGCTTATTTTTTTCGTAATTTTCCCAATCTGCTGCATCGTAGCTAACCCACTGCTGTATCTTATAGAGTAAGGTTTCCCTCTTGTTGACTTTTATAAAAAACGCTGCAATTAAAAATGAAACCAGCAATATGAACAGGATAATGAGGACTCTTTTCAAACTAAAAATATTTAATGAAGTATTTAAATCTGTAAAATCGTGAAAACATATCCCATGTTTTCATTGATCACCGTAAATCTGCACATAATTATTCATCCATTAAATCTGCAACCCATATTAGGTCAAAACTTAGCGATATTTGTAGCTTAATAATCAATATTTGAAAACAACATGACAATAGTTAATTTCAAATATTTTAACCAATTAAATACAAGTAGACTGTATGATTTCCGTATTTACTAGAGTAGGTCATAGACATCAAGGATAAAACTGAAATACATTGATACCAAATTGTATCTAATAACAGTTTTAAATCAATTTTTAGACAGTAGTCAATCATTGTTTATTCAGTCTACACTGAATGATCACTGAACAAGCACTGAGTAATCACTGAACAAGCACTGTCGAAAGTTAGAATCCGAGTACTGTCTGATCTTCCCTTTGTTGCCCTTGAAAATGATAAGAAAAAAATGACCAGCATATTGCATCCGAACACGTCAGCAAGCCCTTGATTAAGTAAACATAACCATAGATAGCCTATTTGACATCAATAAACTTAATTTGCTCAAATAATAGTCTGTTCAGATCACTGAAGATAAGTATGAGTTAGATCAGACAAATAGTTTAAAAATATCGAACAAGGCTGTCAATATATTCATAAAATGCTTCATAAAAAAGAAGTTACAAAGATCAAGCCAACTTATTGTTTAGCCAGAATGAGCTTTACAACTTTTTCAATAGGTCGACCAATTACGGCTACACCATCCTTTACAACGATAGGTCGCTCAATTAAGATCGGATACGCTAACATCGCATCGATCCATTGCTCATCGGTCAAATGAAGATTTTGGAATTTTTCCTGAAAAACAGATTCTCCTTTTCTGATAAGTTCCAAAGGTTTTAAATTGAGTTGTCCCAATAATTCAATCAACTGGTCTCTGGTTGGAACATCATTTAAGTACTCCTGCACTTCTATATCCACAGCTTGATGCTGTAGCACTTCCAATGCATTACAACTCTTGCTACAATTTTTATTATGATAAATTTTAATCATGGCCATAACATGTAAAGGGTATCTTTGTGATAAAGAAAAACAATTATTGGATAACGCAAAAATACGAACAAGATCACAAACAGTTTAAATAAAATACCATTAGCTAACCAAAAATTGGAATTCATTTTTGAGAAACTGATCCATTTATGACCTAGGATTGTTTCACTTTTTTTAATTTAGTGATATGAAATCAGCCGAAAGTGTAACAGATTTTTACAAAAGGCAACCAGGTTTAACTAATTTGGATTTGCCGCTAAATAATACCGGAATTGGGCATTTCAATGTTTTCAGTAGAGAATCCTGTACTGTCGTATCTCCGTACAATCGCCGTGATTTTTATAAAACCTCCCTTATTATAGGGCGTGGAAAACTATATTACGCAGATAAGTGGATACAAATCGATAAACCGGCAATGTTATTTGCGAATCCGGTTGTCCCCTATGCTTGGGAACCGGAATCCTCAGAACAATCAGGATGGTATTGTATATTTACAGAGGAATTTATACAGCATAGTGAACGGATAGAAAGTCTAAAAGACTCCCCGCTGTTCAAGATAGGCAGCAATCCGATCTATTTTCCGGATGAAACACAATTAGCAGAAATTTCTGCAATCTTCCAGAAGATGATAGTTGAAATGAACTCAAGCTACGTTCATAAAGATGATATGTTGCGAAGTTATCTACATCTTCTAATTCATGAAACCATGAAATCGAGTCCCGCAGCGAGTTTTGGATCTTATACCAACGCTTCAACCAGGGTATCGGGACTATTTCTTGAGCTGTTAGAAAGACAATTTCCAATCAATACCCTTCAGCTTAGCCTACAGTTGAAAAGCCCTGCAGATTATGCTCATGCGCTTTCGGTTCATATCAATCACCTCAACAGGTCGGTAAAAGAAGCCACAGGCAAAACCACCAGTACACACATTGCAAACCGTGTGGCCCAAGAAGCCAAAGCTTTGTTGTTGCATACCAATTGGAATATATCGGATATTGCCTACAGCCTAGGATTTGAATATCCTTCCTATTTCACCAATTTCTTCAAAAAGCAAACGGGGATGTCCCCAAACCAAGTCCGAAGCGGTTCTGTTTGAATTGTATAACAATCTGTTTGATTGTCTTAACTCCCTTCGTTTATTCCATGTGTACTTTTGTATTAAACAAAATGTCATTATTATGAAAAATAGAAATCTTGGAACAACAAATGAAAAACTCTCTGCGATTGGATTAGGTTGTATGGGAATGAGCTTTGCATACGGACCTACGGACGAGAAAGAGAGCATTGCTACATTGGAAAGAGCATTGGACCTAGGCATTAATTTTTGGGATACCGCAGATATGTACGGCAACGGTGCCAATGAGGAGCTTATTTCAAAAGTACTTGTTCCCAACCGTGACAAAGTTTTTATTGCAACAAAATTTGGGTTTCGCTTTAAAGATGAAGTAGCAGGTCCAAGTGGTACGGCAAACACCTACTTCGATGGCTCGCCCGAATGGATAAAATTAGCGGTGGAAAAAAGTTTAAAACGCCTTGGAATAGATACCATAGATCTTTATTATGCACATCGCGTAGATCCCAATATTCCCATCGAAGAGACCGTAGGCGCTATGGCGGAATTGGTTAAAGAAGGAAAAGTGAGGTATCTTGGCTTAAGCGAAGCATCCCCCGCCTCAATCATCAAAGCAAATGCCGTACACCCTATAGCTGCTTTACAGAGCGAATATTCGCTCCTTACACGCGATGTAGAAAAAGAAATCCTAAAGACTGTACGTCAATTGGGGATAAGTTTAATTCCTTATGCACCGCTAGCGCGTGGATTATTTTCAAATTCTTTAAATCTAGAAAATCTCGCTTCGGACGACTTTAGAAGAACCTTACCGCGTAATCAAGGCGAACATGCTTTGAACAATGCACAATTGGTCGCCGACTTCTCTCTACTGGCAAAAGATAAAAACTGTAGTCCTATACAGCTCGCTTTAGCGTGGGTACTGGCACAGGGAAATGACATCATTCCCATTCCAGGAACTAAAAAAAGAAAATACCTGGAAGAAAATGTGGGCGCCCTTGACATACAATTATCGAATGATGATTTAAAAACAATCGATGAAATACTCCATAAATACCCTAATATCGGAGCTCGATACAGCGAAGGTGCTATGGCTTTAGTTAACCATTAATCCATTTTTGAGATTATGAGTGGCTCGCCGGCACCACTTATAATCTCAAAAACTGTTCTCATCTGATCCAACTTTGTCGTGTTGTCATAATACACTATAGGAACAGACACCATCCGATTAGTATGTATTAATTATCGGGAATAGCAGTACGTAATGAAAAATAGAAAGAACTTCCTGCGCCATAATCACTTTCAACACCAATCTCGCCTCCTTGCGCTTCTATAAACTCTTTACTAATACTTAAACCAAGTCCTGTTCCACCTTTTTTGGATCCCGGTACACGAAAGTAGCGTGCAAATATTTTATCCAGATATTTAGGCTCGATCCCTTGCCCGCTGTCGGTAACGATAAATTTTGTTTTAAGTTCGTTATTTTCCACCCCTATACGAATGACCGAATCTTCATGCGAGTAACGTATCGCATTGGAAAGAAAATTGGTAAGAACCCAGGCAGTTTTCTCATTGTCAGCAAATATAGCTTTCACTTTGGGATCTACCTCGATAACAAAGTGTATATTTTTTTGATTCGCAGCAAATTGATTCGCCATGATAGCATATTCAATAATAGGCTGTATTTCTGTCGTATGTAAGTTAATTTGGATGGAACCACTTTCAACCTGGGTCATATTTAACAGTTCACCGGTTATTTGAAGCAGTCGGTTAGAATCCTCTTTTATTCCGTTTAACAAGGTGAGCTGTTCGGTATTCAGATGGCCTATTTGTTCATTTTCCAGCAATTGAACCCCCATCTGAATCGCAGCAATAGGTGTTTTGAACTCGTGAGAAACGGTGCCGATAAAGTTTGTTTTTGCAAGATCAAGTTCCTTAAATGGCGTAATATTCTTTAGGATAACCACCTGCCCAATAAACTTTGATTCCAGTTCACCAGTCGGCAAAACATTGATATCGATAACATCTTTCTCAAAATAGCTTTCTCTATCGTCCGCATAAATTTTAACAGCATTCTTTTCACGTTGCTCCACGGGAAGGAACAGGTCTTTAAAAATATCTTTAGCAAGATCATTTTCATCTGAAACCGCCAAAGCAGATCTTCCGAGAAGTTGATCTTTATGTAGATTGGTGATGCGAAGCGCTTCCTCGTTGACAAAAATAACACGTCGCTCTTCGTCGAAGCCTATCACCGGATCATGCATATGATCCACAAGAGACTCGATTCGACTTTTTTCCTTTAAAATTTTTTCAAGTTTACTTTCAGCGTATTCTTCAAGTTTCTCTGCCATGGAATTGAATGAAGCGACGAGTTCAGCAAACTCACCTCCGCTCTGTACCTGAATTCGTTCTTTGTAGTTCTGTCCTGCAATCTGTCGAATACTCGCTGTCAATTTTGCTATGGGATCAGCTATATTGGACGGCAAATTGACCAACAATATAAAAGCAATAATAAAACAGAGTGCCCCAGCAAATGAAATGACCAAAATTGCATGTTCTGCGGTGCGATCCGCAACAATACTCTTCCTAGAAATTGCCGTCATATTTTGCTCCATTAACAAAGCAATATCCTTTCTGATGGACGAGATAATAGTGATGTCTAAGGGCTTATATTTCAGTTTTAAAAAATGTTCAGCAATCGCGTTCGTTGTTTGTTGCTCTCCGACTTCAGTAACATTTCTCCGTTGTTTGTCAAGGTTGACCTCGAAGTTCTTAAAAGCAGTTTTTTCAACAGGAATTTCCTCCAAAGCCAATAACATATTCTTGGCATACAGCAGCGTGTTGTAATTTGCTGTCAATATATTTGCGGTATCCTTTTTTAACCGGTTTACATACCAGCCGCTTAAAGTGGCGAGTAGAAAGATCATGAGAAAAAGTGATCCTACACCAAAGGTAAGTTTCGTTTTTATTTTCATCTTATTCACAATTTACCTTTATCATTATGACAATATAATCAGGTCGATGTCTTCGGTCGACAGTTGCGTCAGCAATTTGCTAAATGTATCCTTAGCAAGTAACATCCTTAAAAGAGATAATCGTGGTTTACCAATACAAACTGTGGTGATCTTGCGGAGCTCGCACAAAGCGATAATCTCTTTTGCCACACTATGACTTTCCACTTTGATAATTTCACCACCAAGTTCTGTCGCCAGCTTAAAGTTATTGATCAGGTGCCGCTGTTTATTTAAGGCTATCCGATCGCCACGCTCTTTTGGCAACTGTACATACAGCAGAAACCAACTGCTATTGTAATATCCTGCTAAGCGCGCTGTTTTTCTGATCACGTTTTTTGCTTTTATTTCATTGGAACTTATACAAGCCAGGAAACGCTCCTTTCGTACCCATCGTTGAGGTTGAACTTCGATCTCCACTTTACGTTGAACCTGGGAAGCCACTTCTTTCAACGCCATTTCCCGCAATTGCAAGATATGTTCGCTTTTAAAGAAGTTTTGAAGTGCTGCCTGAATTTTTGAAGCGTCATAGATCTTGCCCTCTTTTAGGCGGATGATAAGTTCTTCTGCAGTAAGGTCAATGTTAACGACTTCATCGGCGGAATCAATAACACTGTCAGGGACACGTTCTTGCACTTCAACCCCTGTAATCGCTTTAACCTCCTCGTTTAAACTCTCAATATGCTGGATATTTACAGCGCTGATCACATTAATCCCGGCTTCCAGAATCTCCATAACATCCTGCCACCTTTTGGTATTTTTGCTACCTTCAATATTGGTATGTGCCAGCTCATCGATAATGACTACCTCAGGATGTGAATTCAAAACAGCATAAAGATCCAGTTCCTCTAACTGTTTGCCTTTATAAAAAAGATGGCGTCGGGCTATAACGGGTAGACCATCCAGCAATTGATGGGTTTCCTTCCGATTATGTGTCTCAATATAGCCAATACGCACATCGATTCCTCCCTGTAAAAGTGTATGGGCATCCTGTAACATGCGGTAAGTTTTTCCGACGCCTGCACTCATGCCGATATAAAGTTTGAAGCGACCTCTTCTCGATTTTCGGATAAGGTCCAAAAAGTGTTCAGCGCTTTTCCTTTCTTCCATTTTTATTGCCTTTCATTTCAGAAAGTTCCTGCCGATCCAACACACGACAGGAACGATTGTTTTAAAAACTAACTGTAAGTGCTGTGACAGCCGTCAAACTATTTTTCACCAACTTATTTGTCCGATCAAGGAAAATAGCATCTTTATTGGTGAGATTACGTAGTTCCGTGCGCCAAACGACATTGGGAAGAATTGCATAATCTGCATTTAAAGAATAGCCAAACGTTTGAAAACCTTGATCTGTCGTAGTCGAAACGATTACACCATGCTTATCGTTGTAATATTCTCCTCTTGCTGTTAAGCTAAATTTTTCGGTCGTCGCATATCGTGCAATTAACACAGGCGTGTACCATACATTGTACGTTGAGCTACCTTTTGCTTTTTGTTCCGCTCCAATATCAAATCCGAATGTAATTCCCAGCTTTTCATTCATTTGATAAATGGCATATAGATTATGAAAATAGCGCATCTGTCTGACGCTATCCGCTTTATCACTGCCAATAAAAGAACCACTATTGATAGTCCATTTAGCTGTCGGTTTATAGACTAATTGATGTCCAAATGCAGGTAAACTGCTACCATCCACCCGTTGAATCCGCTGCCATCCGTTTAAAATAAGCCCGCTTAAAAATAGTTTTCCTGATGCGGATGTATAGGATATTTTTGCGCCGGTTTCAAAATAAGGGGAATTATCAGCAAAAATACTCCTTGTTACAGTCCAATTATCCTTTCCTATAGCGCTTTCAAAGCCCAAGTGGGATGAAAATATTCCAGCATCGATCCATAGATTATGTTTTTTCGAGATACGAACACCGGCATTCGCTTCGTAAATATTTTTTAAGACACCGGGTTCCGCACTGTAGTTCGCATTCATATATGTACCGACACCAAAAGCAAGATTTGCACGTGTATTTGTTGTTTCGTACGCAGCTTTTAAAAGTGCCAAGTTTATGTTTACTTCATTTGTTCTGTTGTGACTATATACAAAGCCTGGGCGTGTATTTCCAATTGGGTTGTTAAAGTCCCGAAGGTAATATGCTTCAAGGTAACCACTGATAGACAATTGGGTATTTTGAGTTGTATCTTGCTGTGCAAATAATTGTGTTGCTCCTGCGAGTAAACAGGCCAACATCGCTAGTTTTTTCATGTATATCGTTCTTGTAAAGTGTAAATCAATGACCCATCAGGTCAATTTTATTTTTCAACCATCTTGTCCAAAGCAATATTTAGTTCAAGGACATTGATTTTGCGAGGTCCAAACATATTCCATAGAGGGGTCTGAACGTGAGCATCAACGAGAGACTGTAAGCTATTTACCGATATACCTCTTGCTTTCGCAACACGATCGATTTGTATTTTTGCGGCCTCTACCGAGATATCTGGATCCAAACCACTGCCACTGGCTGTAACAATGTCTACCGGTACCTGTTCGCGTTTTACGGTGGGATTGTGGACTAAGAACGTATCAATACGGGCCTTAACTTCCGAAAGATATTCCCCATTAGAGGGTCCTTTGTTACTTCCTCCCGATCCTGCTGCATTATAACCAACAGCGGAAGGACGCGACCAGAAGTAATCATCACGCGTAAAGGCCTGTCCAATATTTCTGTAATACTTTTGCCCGTTGTACGCTAGCATTTCCCCTTTTCCATGATTAGGTGCTATCTGAGCTATTGCCCAAACAAGGGCCGGATATACAACTGACAGCAGGAGCAATAAAACTATTGTAATCTTTATTGCTGGATATATTTGTGTTTTCATCTTTGCTTTAATTATTAAAAATGTATTAGATAAATAGCGAAACCAGCAGGTCTATGACCTTGATACCAATAAATGGAACGAGCACTCCACCAAGTCCAAAAACGAGCAGGTTTCTCCGTAACAATGCGCTTGCGCCTATAGGTTTGTATGCAACTCCCTTTAATGCCAAAGGAATCAGTAATGGGATAATAATTGCGTTGAAGATGACAGCCGATAGTATGGCGCTTTGTGGACTACTGAGCTGCATAATATTTAAACCTTGAAGTGCCGGTATTGCCGCAATAAACAGGGCCGGAATAATCGCAAAATATTTGGCAACATCGTTTGCAATACTGAATGTTGTCAGCGTACCCCGGGTCATCAACAATTGCTTACCTATCTCCACAACCTCGATCAATTTGGTCGGATCATTGTCGAGATCGACCATATTTCCAGCCTCTTTTGCAGCTTGCGTACCGCTATTCATTGCTACACCAACATCCGCTTGTGCAAGTGCCGGAGCATCGTTTGTACCATCCCCCATCATGGCGACCAATCGCCCGTCAAGCTGTTCTTTTTTGATATAGTTCATCTTGTCTTCGGGTTTCGCTTCGGCGATGAAATCATCCACCCCCGCTTTTTCGGCAATATATTTGGCCGTTAACGGATTGTCTCCTGTCACCATAACAGTCTTAATACCCATTTTTCGCAACCTTTCAAAGCGTTCATGAATCCCGGGTTTTATCACATCCTGCAATTCTATGACACCGAGTACTTGTTCATTCTCGGCTACGACCAATGGGGTCCCCCCATTTTGAGAGATAAGCTTTACGCGCTCATCTATTTCCTGAGGAAATAGATTTCCAGCCTTTACAATGATATTTCGAATAGCATCTGTTGCACCTTTACGAATACGTGTCTGTTCAAAGTCTATTCCCGAGCTACGGGTTTCGGCGGTAAACTTAATGAATGCCGGGTTTTCGACCTTATAGCTCGATGGGTTGACACCAGCCAATTCGACAATTGATTTCCCTTCTGGTGTTTCATCCGCCATGGAGCTCAATGTTGCTGCACGTACCAGCGCTTCTTTCATGACACCATCGGCGGGATAAAAATTTGTCGCCTTACGATTTCCGATCGTAATGGTTCCAGTTTTATCAAGCAACAAGACATCAATGTCACCCGCCGTTTCAACTGCCTTGCCACTTTTTGTAATAACATTTGCACGAAGTGCGCGATCCATTCCCGCGATACCAATCGCCGATAAAAGACCACCTATTGTCGTTGGAATCAGACAGACAAAAAGTGAAATAAACGAAGCAATGGTGATACCGACATTGGCATAATCCGCAAATGGTTTTAAGGTCACCGTTACGATAATAAAAACAAGTGTAAAACCTGCCAAAAGGATGGTTAAGGCAATCTCGTTAGGTGTTTTTTGGCGGCTTGCCCCTTCGACCAGTGCGATCATCTTATCCAGAAAGCTTTCACCCGGTTCTGTCGTTACCTGCACGACAATTCGATCGGATAAAACCTTGGTGCCACCTGTAACTGAACTTTTATCGCCCCCAGCCTCGCGGATCACCGGTGCTGATTCACCGGTAATTGCACTTTCATCTATTGTCGCCAACCCCTCGATAATTTCCCCATCCAATGGAATTACATCACCAGCCTGACAAACAAAAACATCATTTTTTTTCAATTGAGCGGATGAAACGACCCCACCATCGCGCAGGGTTGCAGGAGTTTCCTCCCGAGTTTTCCGAAGACTATCTGCTTGCGCCTTTCCGCGGGCTTCGGCAATTGCCTCCGCAAAATTGCCAAACAGCAAGGTTAAAAATAGGATAAGAAATACTGTAAAATTATAACCAAGTGTACCTTGTGATTTTTCTCCGGTCATTATCCAAAGACAAACCACGGCCATAATCAACGTCCCGATTTCCACGGTAAACATCACTGGATTACGGAACATTATTTTAGGATTTAGCTTCACGAAAGATTGCTTTAACGCTTGTTGTACAAGCTCTTTCTGAAACAATGTTTTTTGACTGCTCATTTTTAGAATTCTTTAATTTTTACGTATTACATGGAAAAATATTCCGCAATTGGACCCAGTGCCAACGCAGGGAAGAAAGAGAGTGCTGCAATAATCGCGATCACAGCGAATACCATTAAACCGAATGTACTTGTATCAGTTTTTAGCGTTCCCTCGCCTTCAGGTATAAATTTCTTCTCAGCCAATAACCCAGCAATAGCAATTGGGCCTATAATCGGTATAAATCGGCCGAGTAACAATACGATACCCGTCGAAATGTTCCACCAAATGGTATTATCTCCAAGACCTTCAAAACCACTACCATTGTTGGCTGCGGATGAAGTATATTCGTACAATATTTCACTAAAACCATGGAATCCAGGGTTATTCAATGTAGAAGCACCTTGGGCTGGAAACGCTGTCGCAAGTGCTGTACCGACAAGGATTAGAAAAGGATGGGCAAGAGCAACAATCATGGCGATTTTCATTTCGCGCGCTTCAACTTTCTTACCCATAAACTCTGGTGTGCGCCCCACCATCAAGCCACTAATGAAAACGGCGAGTATAATAAAAATGAAGAAATTGAGTATTCCCGCGCCCACACCGCCATAAAAGGCATTCACCATCATGGCTATCAGTTCGTTCATACCAGATAAGGGCATGTAACTATCATGCATAGAATTGACTGATCCCGTCGAAATCATCGTTGTGACAATACTCCAAAAGCCGGATGCTGCGGCACCAATACGTATTTCCTTTCCCTCCATAGCCCCCATAGACGTATCAATACCCATCTGTGCGATCGCTGGATTTCCAGCCATTTCCATTTTTATATTTGGAATCGTCAGGATGATAAACCCAATGGTCATCACGCCAAACATCATCCATGAAAATTTACGCTTGCGAATAAAAAAGCCGAATGCAAATATCATCGCCATCGGGATAATAAACTGGGCAATCATTTCCACCATGTTGGTCAAATAATTGGGATTTTCGAATGGATGCGCACTGTTCGCACCAAAAAAACCACCTCCATTTGTTCCCAGATGTTTAATTGGAACAAAGGCAGCTACTGGTCCTCGACTTACCTGTACGGTATCTCCAGTAACTGTAATCATACTGTCCTTACCTTCGAATGTCATCGGCATGCCTTGGAACACGAAAATGGCAGCAACCAGGACCGAGATAGGGAGTAAAATGCGGGTGCAAGATTTCACAAAGAAATCGTAAAAATTGCCCAATTGCGTTGTTGTTTTATCCCTAAAAGCTTTAAAAATAACCACTGCAGCAGCCATTCCCACGCCTGCAGTCACGAATTGGAGAAACATGAGCCAAATTTGTCCTAGATAACTCACGCCCGACTCCCCAGAATAGTGTTGGAGATTACAATTAACCAAAAAGGATATACTGGTATTAAAAGCCAAATCAGCAGTCATTCCAGGATTTCCATCTGGATTTAAAGGCAAACTTCCCATATTCATCAGGATAGCCATACTCAACAGGAACCACACTAGATTAATTGTCAGAAGAGCAAGGAGGTGCTTTTGCCAAGTCATCTGAACATTGGGATTAATTCCTGCCACTCGATAAAAAAAACGTTCCAATGGTTGAAACAATGGATCTAACCAGGTCTTTTCGTTACCATATACCTTAGCTATATATTTCCCGAGGGGAAGTCCGAGTAGTAATGTTACGATGAACATCACTATGATTCCAAGAATCTCTGTATTCATTTCTTTAATTGATTTGTATAAAAAGTGTATCATGATCAATCGTCAGCTAACTTTAAGCCCTTCTTTTGACTTCGTAATGCCAAAAGGACTGACTGAAAGCGCAGTTTCATCGCTGACAATGACGAATGAGTAATCTTGTTATTAAAATTTTTCTGGCCTTAAGAGTACATAACAGATGTATGTAAAAACCAGTAGTGCTACAATAAATAAAGCTGTCATTTACTTTGATATTAGAAGGTTATGGATTTGTTGTCCTTTGAGGACCTCTAAAAATGGTGTTGGTAGCTGGGCTTCGATTTCTGCCCATGCATGGACCGAACTTATGCGTCGAAGACCTCCTAAAGATCTAACAAAAAGATTTTCCAAAATGTATTTTACATAATTGTTTCCTCGTCCATAAATCATTCCGAGGAAATGAATATGCTGGCAGATTTTGTCCGTGCTTTGCAGTACTATTAAGCTCCGAAGATGATTAATAACAGCCTGTAAAGCTCCTGCAAAATTGTGCTTCCGTAATAGGAAACTAATCTCTGATCGGATTTCTTTGTAATGGAGCGCCATATACAGACCTGCACCGTATTGATTTAATTTTTTCATGTTGTTCGTAAAACTATGTATCAAAATCTACCCGATATAGAGTTGAAAAATCATTGCAATAATCAATACCACTACGATGACCTTCGCTATACGGTCGCCCGACACATTATGAGCGGAACCTCTGCCTTTATTTTCTTGCTTCTCTTTCATATTATTTATTTTATATTTTGCCGAAAAAGTCGACCATTTTATAGAATAACCAGAAGAAAAATAGTCCAGTTATGATGAGTACAATTGTTATTACCATTGTTAAACTTTATTAGTGACTTGCGATTTCATTTTTTAAACTTGAATTTAATGCTAGTAGCTTTGCCGATCGTCCCCCTCGGCGGACTCTTACCACATACTTTTCTTTTCCGTCCTGTTTTCATATTTACATTCATTTGTCCCCATAAGCCAAATCCTGTTCCACTGTACCGAAAAACATCATAAAACACTATTAATCAGATGATATAAAAAAAATAAGTCACAAAATAGAATTGGAGAATCCTATCATTTTGATAAGGTTATTTTATCAAAATGAGAATGACTATGCTGAAAATGTGATCAAATCATTATAATGTGTACCTTGTCATCTATGCTTGAAAGGTGACCAAAGAAGTATAGACGGCTTGAGCCGATTTATCTTTTAAAATGATGGGCCAGCACATTTTAAAAATTCATGAATGAATGGGAGAATATGTGAACCTCGGGATAAGTATTAGCAGAAGCACTATGTAACAAATTTGCAAAGGAATATGAAATTGTCTCCAAAAGTTCACATTAAAAATTATTTTAGGGAATACATATTGGTTGGGAAAACGTATTAAAGAGACACTTATAAAAATAAAAACAATGATAAACTTAAACCTTTTCAAAAAAATCACCTTATGGGTCTTTCTGGGCTGTATTTTACTCTCCTGTCAAAATGAAAAAAGCAGTCCCAATACATTGACAGAAGAAGAGCAACGTAATGGCTGGCAACTTTTATTTGATGGTAGCACGCTCAACAATTGGCATACGTACAATAATAGCAAAAATGCGCCTACGGCCTGGATTGTAAAAAATGGAACAATTTACTGTGACCCAAACAGTGAAAGCCAAAAATACGACTTGGTATCGGACAAAGAGTATAAAAATTATGAGTTTAAGTTTGAATGGAAGCTGGAAAAAGAGGGAAATAGTGGCGTTTTTGTCAACGTACAGGAAAGACCCGATATTAATGCGACCTACCATTCTGGACCGGAGTACCAACTGTTGGCAGATTCCCATCCTGATTTTGATAAACCGCTAAAGCGTTCGGGCTGTCTTTATACATTTCTACCGCAACAAAACTTTGTCAACATTAAAACGCAAGATGATTGGAATGAATCCAGTATCGTTCAGAAAGATGGAAAAATTACATTCTTCCTAAATGGAAAAATCACTGCTGAAATGGATTTTAATTCAGCTAAATGGAAAGATTTAGTAAAGCATAGTAATTTCAAAGATTATCCGGAGTTTGGTAAGCATATCAATGGGAAATTAGCACTGCAGGATTGGTCGAGAGGCGTATCGTTTAGAAATCTAAAAATAAAGCTTTTATAAAAAAAGTCCTTCACATATGCGAAGGACTTGGACGCTAAAACAAAAAATTGTTTTAGCGTCTCGATTATAAAAAATATCGCAAGAAGTATTACTACCGCCATTCAATTCTTGTATCTATCCAAAAACAATCCCTATTCCGCCGAAATAGATCTTCTGGTCTTTGGTGATTGTAGATGAGTTCTTCCAACGCATTAAAATTATAGCGAAACATATCTTCATCCTTTGACTGAATAGGGCGCAAAATTGAATCTTCATCATCGATAAAAATATCGGATTCGAAAATATTGATTTGATGCGTATTCACCCAAGCAATTGCCATTTCCTTACTCATTCGTTCCAATGCTTTGGTCGTTTCCTGATATTGTTTCATTTCCCAGGGAAGATCTTCCGGATAATGAGAAGCAATATAGTCTTGGTACGCTTTTATATCACCTTCACGGAGACATTCATTGCGAAGCAAAAGTCTTGTCGTGTCCCGAGCAAAGCTAATATACTCCGGCCGCATAAATAGGCCGTACCTTTTACTATACAATTCTATTTTTTCTGCTAGTTCTTGCCTCATAATTTGATTATCAAGCAAAAATCATCCCAACCTACTCTTTTATAAGGAGTTTTGATTAAAAAAGTGCGTTTCAAACGACTTTGAACATTCTAGTCAAGCAAATTGAGCTCACCTATATAATTTATTTAAATCTTCCCTAACATAAATAGCATTTCCTGTGGCTTTTTAGAATATTTTTAAACCGATAATTCCAGCGACGATCAATGTTGCTGAAAGGAGCCTAAATATATTGGCAGAATCTCCGAAAAAAAAGATTCCAACAATCAATGTTCCCACAGCTCCCAAACCTGTCCATACGGCATAAGCTGTACCGATAGGAATTGCCTTTTGAGCGTAAAACAATAATCCTCCACTAATGCTCATAGAAACAATAGCCAATATGATCCAACCCAATTTATTTGAATCTGGCTGTTGAGCCATTTTTAATCCGAGCGGCCAGCCAATTTCAAAAATGCCAGCGATGATCAATGCAATCCAATTCATTTTCAATAGTTTAAATTTCTACAGCAAAGATAATCGCTAAATGAGGTGCATTTTTTGACTTATATCAAAATCGTACCTTATCGCCGGATCCGACTAAGTGTTTCTTGTGTAATCCCTAAATATGATGCAATATGACCGAGATTAATTCTATTTAACAAATTGGGCTGTAAGCGTATGAGCGATTGATATCGTTCTACTGCAGATTCGGTATGCAGCGACATAATCCGTTCTTCAAGAATAATACAAACCTCCTCGGCAATCTTCCGACCGATAAGATTTAGTTCAGGATAAATTCTATACAATTCATTTAAATCGTCTACAGAAATAGCATAGATCTCGGAATCTTCAAGAAGCTGAATATTTTCAAAAGAGGGTTTTTCAGTATAAACGGGTAAAATCGATCCAAAAATCTGGTTTTCCTCACCAAACCAGCTGTTCATTTCACGTCCGTTTTTAAAAAAATAAGCTCGTAGTAATCCTGTACTTAAAACAAAATAGCTGGATAAATGCTGCCCTTCTCTCAAAAAATGCTCGCCCTTTTTCTTAAAGAAATAACGCGTTCTATTTTCTACCGCTTTCTCAATTGCTTCATTGAGATAGCCATATTTTTTGAACTGTTCAACTAGGGGATTCATTCTATTATAGATTAAAATCATTCATAGTTCATCGTGTTATCTGCTGGATTATACTTTAGAAGTTCTGTATATGCATCGCCTTCAATTCCCAATAGCTGACAAAATGCAGGCTCAGTTTTTATCCCACTCCTCTTGAGCTGTCTGACCTGTTCAGCGAATTCTCCACCCCTCAATTGAATAATTTCATGCTCTTTAAGCATATGTAAGTATCCATTCTGAATTTCAGTTGCTTTATCCGTTGCATAAATTTCAAAAAGCTGCTCTTCAATCGTGAAACGGCAGACGATTACACGATCGGCCGGCCGCTGTAACCGAAAATGTGCATGTTTCGAAAAATTAAGAGACAGCATTTCTTCAAGAGCATCAAAATCGTTGACACACAGAATAATGTCTATATCGCTCCCACCCACATCTAGCTGAATCGGTATCGTACCAACTACAATCGGATCATAAGCATCAAGAAGAGTAGTAATTTGATAGTCAGTCAATAACCGATAGGCTTTTTTCTGCACGTCGTTTCCAGACTTCAAATAATCTATGTTTTTAAAATTTATGGTCATAAGTAACGATAAAATCCAATCCGGTTAAATAGGTTTGAATATACTAAACAACAAAAGAAAAAACGTAAACATAATCAAAATTAAAAAATAGCCGCAAGCAAGATTGGACTGAATTATCAATAATAAAAAACGGTTTATACCTACGACAGTGGAAACCGTTAACTAATATTTACTTAACACAAAATCAATACTACTCTCCTACCTTTATCGCGGTTTAAAAATCACCTAGTCATTTAAACAGCTACAAAACAAATGAGAAAACATTTGATTACCAGTATTTTGCTAAGCACAATCGGTACCTCACTTACCTATGCGCAAAATGAAACCACCTCTGCTCTGAATGGAACCGTCAGAGAGGGAAATTCGCCAATCAATGGGGCGACAATTGAAGCCATACATTTACCTTCTGGGACAAAGTACGTTACTTCATCGCGAAGTGACGGACGCTATAATCTCCCCAATATGAGAATTGGTGGCCCTTATCAAATCACTGTAACTTATCTTGGGCATTCACCCAATATCAAGCAGATCGAGAAACTGGCTTTGGGACAAAGCTCAACATTAGATATTCAGATGCAGTCCGCATCGCAAGTATTGGATGAAGCTGTCGTTGTAGGTACGAGACAGGGCAAAGTCTTCAACTCCGGCCGAACAGGTGCGGCACAAAACATTTCCCGCACAGCGATTCAAAATCTACCCACACTCAATCGAAGCTTTACAGACTTTGTCAAACTGACCCCTCAATTTTCGATGCAGTACGGTAATCCTTCTTTTGCAGGAAGAAGCAACCTTGCCAATAACTTTACCATCGATGGCGCGCTATTTAACAACGCGTTTGGACTACAAGGAACCATCGGAAGCCAAACAAACTCGCAACCTATCAATATGGATGCCTTTGAGGAGATTTCAGTAAACATTGCTCCTTATGACGTAAGACAAAATGGTTTTACCGGTGCTGCAATCAATGCCGTAACAAGAAGTGGTACCAACGAAGTACAAGGTTCGTTAAATTATTATTTCAGAAATCAGAATTTAGTCAACAAATACAATTCGGCCGGACTAAGAGCACCAGTCAACAACTTCAGCTTAAAAGGCTATGGTTTTACCGTGGGGGGACCAATTATCAAAAACAAGCTATTCTTTTTTGCAAGCGGCGAGCTTGAGCGAAGAACAGACCCAGGAACAAATTTTATAGCTTCACGCGGAGGAAATACGGGGCCGAATGTTTCAACCGTATCTGCGGAGAAACTTGATGAGCTAGCCAACTACCTTAAATCGATCGGGTATAATCCTGGATCTTATCAAGATTATCCTTTGGATACACGCAGTGACAAATTTTCCGTTAAATTAGATTACAATATCGATCAAAAAAATACCTTAAGCGCTAAATATTTCTACTTTCGTTCCTATCGTGACATCTTACCGTCCAATAGTGGTGCGCCCAAAAATAATCGGCAACCGTCCAACCTTGGCCTACCTTTCAGCTCAGCAGGCTACGGTATAAACAACAACATGGACAATGTGAATTTAGAATTACGTACGCGTATCAGTAGCAAATATTCTAATTCATTGACCGTAGGATACAATGTCATGAACGACTATAGAGAGTCGAAAGGTGGCCAACCATTTCCTCTGGTAGACATCATGAACCCCGACGGTAGTAGCATGACAGCATTTGGTTACGAACCATTTACAGCATTTAATAGCTTAAAGACGAAGGTATTTCAAGCAACCAACAACTTTAATATTTATGCCGGAAAGCATGAGATTACCTTGGGAGCCAATTTTGAAAATTACAAAACCACCAATGGATTTGCACCGAACTATTATGGAGCCTATACATTTGCCAGTTTAGATGACTTCTACAACTCTGCAAAAAATAATGTTTCCAACGCAACCAAATACCAAATCCAATATTCTGTTTTACCTGATGGGTCATTTCCTTATGCAGAAATTTCAGCACGTATGTTTGGTCTATATGCACAGGATGCCTATGCTGTAAATGATCATTTTAAATTGACTGCTGGATTGAGAGCCGATTTGACTAACATATCATCCCCCAATGAACTGAAAAATGATAATGTAACCAAGTTGAATTTTGATCAAGGTGAAAAGATCGATGTATCAAAATATCCAAAGAGTGCAATTCTTTGGTCGCCACGAATTGGATTTAATTGGAATGTCAATGGAACAAATCAAACGCAGGTACGTGGTGGATCGGGAATCTTTACGGGTCGTCCGCCATTAGTATGGATTTCTAATCAGGCCGGCAATAATGGTGTTATGTTTGGTTCTGAATCTATTAATAATCCTACAAACCGCCCATTTACACCTGATGTAGATGCTTATCGCAATGTGAACCACCAAACTGCAGCCAACAACTCGAGTTATAACTTGGCGGTAACGGATAATAACTTCAAATTTTTGCAGCTTTGGAGAACGAACCTTGCCATTGACCAAAAATTACCAGGCGGTGTTATTGGTACTTTTGAAGCCATGTATTCAAAAGATATCAATTCGGTCTATTTCCGTAACGTCAATCTAAATACGACGGACGGTAAAGCTTTAGTTGGTGCCGATAACCGTATGCGTTACAATACTCCACGTATTTATGGTGCTGCTCAACCTACTCCCGAAAATCCGAATATTTCCGACGCCATTGTGATGTCCAATACATCAAAAGGTTATAGTTATACCTTGACAGGAACATTGTCGAAAGAGTTCAAAGGTGGATTTTTTGCAAATATCGGTTATACCTATACAGATTCAAGATCTGTGAACGATGGAGGATCTATTGCTCAATCCATGTGGCGTGATCGCTATGTGTCGGGTAATCCAAATAGCGCTGACCTATCTTATTCAACTTATTTGGTTAAAAATAGATTTATTGCCAACTTCTCTTACCGTAAAGAATACCTGGATCATTTAGGAACGACATTCTCCTTATTTTATCAACTGCAGGACGGACCTCGCTACTCTTATACTTATGGCGGTGACCTGAACAATGATGGTTTGTCTGGTAATGACTTGATCTACATTCCAAATAGTAAAGCTGAAATTGCACTTGTTGGCGACAATGCGCAAGACACTCGGACAGCTGATCAATTATGGTCTCAATTGAACGGATACATTAATCAGGACAATTACCTGAACGCGCACAGAGGCCAATACGCGAAACGTAACGCATTGGTAGGAAAAATGATCGGAACACTGGATATCCGCATCGCGCAAGATGTATTTTTAAATACCAGCGGAAAGAAACATCAATTGCAGATTACTTTTGATGTATTTAATTTCGGTAATATGATCAACAAAAGCTGGGGAGTTGCCCAATTTGCCAACAAAGCGAACGGTATCTTAAATTACAAAGGATTGAATGCGCAGGGACAACCAACATTCTCATTCCCGTATTTAGATGCAACAAATCAGATTCCTTTAACCAACACTTTCTCGAACAGTGTGGATGAAACTTCACGCTGGAGAATTCAGCTGGGTGTACGTTACCGATTCAACCAATAAACAAAAAATAACGTAAATTTGAACCCATCCTATAACAACGGATGGGTTTTTAGTTTAATAATCATGAAAAAACTAGCGCTTTCCATTTTTACATTTCTTGTGACCATGACCTGTCAGGCACAGCATTTTGACCTTGTCCCGCTGGGAATATATGGTGGCGAACAAGAAGACAATCTTTCTGCTTATTTAGTAGGCACTCCAAGAGATACGGCCTTCCTTTGCCTCGACGCCGGAACCATAAATACGGGGATTAGAAAAGCTATTGTGTTGAAAAGTCTAAATGGATCGGTCGAAACAATTTTGCATAACCAAATAAAGGGATATTTCATTTCCCATGGACATCTCGATCATCTATCGGGTCTTATTATTAATTCACCTGCCGATAGCAAAAAGAACATTTTCGCTATTGATCCGGTCCTTCAAATTCTACAAAATCACTATTTCATCACGGATACCTGGATCAATTTTGGGGATCAGGGCCAAAAACCCATACTAGGAAAGTATCATTACAACAGTTTACAGGAGGGGCTGGAAATGCAAGTACCAAATACAGCATTATCTTTGACGGCATATGAGCTGAGCCATGTAAATCCATATAAAAGTAGTGCAGCACTTGTCCGCCATGATAATCACTACCTCCTTTACCTCGGCGATACTGGCGCGGACCGGGTGGAAAAATCCGATCAGCTAGATAAGCTCTGGAATAAGATTACCCCACTGATCAAAAATAAACAATTAAACAGCATATTGATTGAAGTCTCCTTCCCAAATAATCAGCCAGAAAATTTACTCTTCGGTCACCTAACCCCCAATTTGCTGCTAGAAGAACTCGTAAAGCTCAAAGAAAAAACGGGACTAAAAAACTTGGAAGGGCTAAGCATAGTGGTCACACACCGAAAACCAACTGGTAACAACCCTGAAATCATTAAAAACGAATTGCTCAACAATAATCCACTTAAAATAAATTATGTTTTCCCCGAACAGGGCAAAAAGATAAGTTTAAACTAATGTAAAAAAGATGAAACCACTATTGGTTTCATCTTTTTTACCTAGAACTCTTCAATTATATCTGCAATTGTCAAACGTGATTTTGCGGTAATTGCAGGCTGATTTGCATCCTCCACATGTCGATAGCCAATAGCAACTGCAAACAGCGTCTGATAGCCATCGAGTTCTAGTATTTCATCGTAGACGGAATTTTCAATTCCTTCCATTGGGGTTGCGTCAATATGATTTGCAGCACAGGCTGCAAGGAAAAATCCCAAAGAAAGATACACCTGTTGCTTCATCCAGGATTGAACATGGAACTCCCCTTTCGACTGCAAAAATTGCTTATAGTAATTAATCGATCCCTCTGGAAGCGTGTTTGCGATCTGCTCTTCAAAGCGATCTACATCGGTAAGTGCGCTAAAGACAACCAGATGGCTTGCCTCATTTATCTTCTGTGCGTTCCAATAGGATGCGGCAGCGAGTTTTTGTTTCATCTCCCCAGAAGAGACAAAGAAGAATTTCCATGGCTGGCTATTGATGGAAGATGGACTCAATCGGATTATTTCCTTTAATTCAGCGATTTTCTCCTCCGGAATTAGCGCTTCTGAATTATACTTTTTCGTTGTGTAACGTTGCTTTGCAGTTTCTAAAAAAGCCATAACATACAAGATTAAATTAACTATATATTTTATAGTTGCAAACTTAAATATAGTATTATATATTTGCAATAACGGTCAAACTTGATAGTAACAGATGTATTTGATAGACAACAAACAATACCCATGCAGTACCAGCCTAACTATGAAATACATAGGCGGAAAATGGAAAGCAGTAATTTTGATTCATCTAATTGAAAAAAAACGTTATAATGAATTAAGAAAAGAATGTGCTTTAATTACCGAGCGGACTTTGAGCTTACAATTAAAGGAACTTGAGGCAGATGGCTTAGTAAAACGTACTGTGCATACCGATAAAGCGCCATTAAAAGTAGACTATGAACTTACACCATTCGGCAAGACGCTTATTCCGCTATTAGAATCTATTGCAGAATGGGGACGGGAAACGGCTAGTCGGACCGAACGGATTCAAAAAATGTAACATCAGAAACTTTCGATTACTCAAATCAGCCATAATGAATGAGCATCTAAAAAAAATCAATGCTTTAATTGACGGTTTTGATGCGGAAACAGACTTAGCATTACAAGCCATTTCCAAAACCAAAAAATACAAAAAAGGCGAATTTCTTTTGTCTCAGGGCCAGGTCTGTAAATCTAGTTTTTGGATTGAGGAAGGTATTACGAGGAAATACTATATGAATGAGAAAAAAGAAGTAACGACGGAGCTACTTTTTAAACATGATCTCGCAGTAGCCTTCAGCAGTTATGTCTCGAATCAGCCTAGCCGGGAGTTTATTCAGGCAATTACGGACGTTACTGTCTCGTGTATGGATAAGAAGGCCTTTCAGTATCTCAAAGTAAATCATCCTCAACTCATTCAACTCGATCTTTTAATGACAGAATACTATACAATGTGGTTAGAAAAGCGCCTGTTTGAATTTCACACTCTTAGCGCCAAGGAAAAGTATAAGCTACTCCTGAAGGAACAGCCAGATTTCATCCGTAATATACCGCTTACCTATATTGCTTCTTATCTCGGAATTTCCTTGGAAACATTAAGTAGGGTCCGTACAAAAATTTAATTATTTGATTTAAGTCAAATGCCAAACCAGTACATCTTTCAAAATTTGCAGTACATTTTGAAAATCAACTATCATGGCAGAAAAAATCAGATTTGTAGGATTTGATATCCTGAGAGCCTACGCAATCTTTGGGATGTATATCGTCAATTTTAACCTCGTCCTTGGAGATCCACATCATACCAGTTGGCTAGGCCAGTTTCTTACCCTCTTTAGCGGCAATTCGAGTACAATATTTGTTGTCCTATCAGGCATGGGACTTACTTTGCGAACAGAAAAATCTATTTACATTTCTCCGCAAGAACAATTTAAACGAAAGATTATTGTACAAAAAAAAGCAGGTTTTCTATTTGTGCTCGGATTATTATTATGTATTTGGTGGCCTGCAGATATCCTTCACTTTTATGGATTTTACATGTTTATTGCCTCTTTCTTTCTATTCGTTGATAAACAATACTACCTATATGGGGCAGTTTTCTTCACGATCATTTTTCACCTTTTGCTTATTTTAATTCCTTATGAAACTGGCTGGAACTTTGATACACTGACTTATACCGACAATTGGAGCCTAAACGGCTTTGTCAGAAACTCTTTATACAATGGCTGGAATTCTATTTTTCCGTGGATGTCCTATTTCATGATCGGTATGTACCTGGGTAAACTGGATTGGCGCAACGCCATCGTTCAAAAAAAATTGTTTCTCACAGGCTTGTTGTTATACCTTGTAGTACAAGTTGCACAATGTATCCCTCAAAACCTCATTGGCATAACAGCTTACTCTTTTCTAAATGCGGATTATCTTCCTCCTGTACTTCCATTTTTAATCAGTACAACAGGCTTCAGCCTGCTACTTATTAGTACATTCATGTACATTAACCGCTTTATTACTTCCAATACATTTGTCAACTCTCTCGCAAAAACTGGCCAAATGACATTGACACATTATATATCCCATTTAACATTGGGCATCCTATTATTTTCCTTTTTGGCTAGCAAAGGGGCGTTTAATCAAGTAATGGATCAACCAACAGCCTTATCACCAGAGATGATTCTCTTCCTATCATCGACTTATTTTATCGGCAGCTATTATTTCAGCAAAATTTGGGCAAAAAAATTTAAGAATGGTCCGTTTGAATCTCTTTTAAGACGGGCATCGAACTAAGCATACCCTAAAAAACGACATTTGCGCATCAGGAAGTTCATGTGATATCAAACTTCCTGATGCATTGACAACGGGGCAACCAAAGCCGGTAAATAGATCAATACAGTCTCTAAAAGACCTCGTCGACAAGTTCTTTATTGACCATTGCTCCAGCTAGGTTTCCTGTAGCGACAGCATTCGCCACTGAACGCATCATACTAGAATTATCTCCACATGCAAAAACACCTGCAACTGTTGTTTTCTGGAAATTGTCTGTTTTTATATGTCCCAGATCGGTCAATTCGCAACCTAACATGGTAGGAATATGAGAATGTTGCCTGAAAGGAATAGCGGCATAAACGGCATCAAATGTATGCTCAGAACCGTCCTTAAACTGCAGCTGTCGAACCCAGCCATTTTTATGCTGGATCTTGGAAATTTCACTTTCTATGATCGTTATACCATGCTGTTGAAGTTTCGCCTTCTGCTTGGAATCGAAATCGGCTTTGCCTGACGTCAATAGCGTTAAGTCGGTCGAGAGATTATTGACCAATCCCGCTAGATGAAGTGCCCGCTCCCCATTTGCCATAATCGCAGTTTTGCCCCTCCTGAACTCATAACCATGGCAATAAGGACAGTGTATAACCGAAATACCCCAACAGGCTGAAAATCCCTGTATACTTGGCAAAATATCTTCCACACCAGTCGAAAAAATGAGCTTTCCTCCTTTAAAAATTTCACCATTTTCGGTCGTTATTTCAAAACCATTTGTTGTTTTCGTACCACTGACAGCTAAGCCTTTCTGAAATTTTACGCTCGGGTAATTCAGGACTTCTTCTCTCGCTTTTTTCGCTATACTCAGCGGCTTTTCACCATCATGCGTGATGAAATTATGGGAGTGTGGCGTCTGTCTATTACAAGGTAAACCACTATCGATAATCAACACATTCCGCAAAGAGCGTCCCATTGCCATTGCAGCAGATAGCCCCGCATAGCTTCCTCCAATAATAATTACATCATAGCTTCTATCGTCCTTCATATATACATTTTTAATTGTTGTTTCTCTTTTGACAAATGATTAAATAAAATGGAAAATTTTCCTCCACTTCTCTGATCTCCAAGAGCCCAAAGTGATCAAATTCAGCATGAATGGAGTCAAAATCGTAAAAGAACATATGTACTCCTCCAAACATTGCAAATCGATCAGTGCCTATGGCCTCCCCCTTTCCATAGATGCTTGCTTGCTTTGATACCGTCGTAAAAATCATATAGCCTCCTTCAACTAATTGGTCAAAACAATGCTGGATTAACGCATTGCGTTCATCCGCATCCAATAGATGAATAAGCCCGTAACAAAATATACCGTCATATATATCCTGATCAAAAGGCATTTCATTAACCGAACCGTGATGAATAACCGTATCTGCCCCAAAGGATTTCCGGGCGAGCTCTATAGCAGTTTTAGAGATCTCAATGCCTGTAATTTTTATTCCTTTTTCCAAAAACGGGCGACCATTACGACCGTAACCGAACCCAGGGATCAGAATATTTTTGATGTTGTGCTCCGAAAAAAAGCCTACGGCAAAAATTGTAGACCTTGCAGCTTCATCCCCCCACATTTCTTGCTTCTCTACAAAATTACGTTCCCAAAATTCCATACTACTGTTGCTTATATTGTTTAAATTGAAATCGATCCTATAGGCTATACCAATTGGGCACAACAATGGATTAAAAGTCAACTCAGCGAAGATAGTCTTTTTCTTCTATTGCAACTATGTAGCAAAAACATTAAATGCAATTAAATTGCAAATAAATTACAATAAGATGAATTATTGAAATCATGGTTATTTATCAGTATTGAAAATCTGGTCTATGCTTAAATATCTTTGCTGATGAAAATGAATATCATCACAAAAACAAAAACATGAAATCTATAAAGACATTTTTAGCAGCTTCATTATTTCCATTAATTACCCTACAGGCCAGCGCACAAAAATTGGATAAGATGCTTTGGTTTAACGAACCAACAGAATGGAGCATCAAAGACAATTCGCTGTCGATGTTTGTTACGCCTAAAAGCGATTATTGGCGTATCTCTCATTACGGATTTACAGTAGATGACGCCCCCTTTTTCTATACGCTACGCGGGGGAGAGTTTGAAGTCAAGGCAAAGATCTCAGCTAACTACCAAACCCGGTTCGATCAAGCAGGTATTATGCTGCGCATTGATCAGGAGAATTATATAAAAGCAGGAATCGAATTTGTTGACGGAAAATACAATTTAAGTACGGTCGTTACACATAAAACAAGTGATTGGAGCATTGTTCCGATCGATAATGAAATCCCCTACATCTGGATCAAGGCTATACGTAGGTTGGACGCTGTCGAATTTTTCTATTCTTTTGATGATAAGGAGTATATTATGATGAGAAATGCATGGCTACAGGATAATCACCCTGTTATGGTTGGACTAATGGCAGCTTCGCCGGACGGCAATGGCTTTCAGGCCAAATTTGATTACTTTACGATCAAACACCTTGCAGATCAACGTCGAACCAAATGGCTAAAAGAAAATAATTCAAACTAAAAAACAGTTCGGGTCCGTCAAAAGGCTTATTGAGACGGACTTTTTTAAATCGTATCAGTTTCCTCCTGATACATCTTCTTAAAAACACTTACAGCTTCATGTGAATTGCGGACACGAAGCTTTTGCAGAATATTTTGTCGATGACGATTAACTGTATTTATACTCAAACCCAATTTTTGCGCAATACTTTTGCTAATCATTCCCGCCTGAATACAGCTTAAAATTTCCCTCTCCCGTGCACTAATTGATGTTTTTGCTCCATCTCCACGCAAAGGATATACTTCTCCCGTTATTTGATTAAAAATATAATTTCTAGGACTACTATTCCCTTCCATTTCAGGAGATATGGTATAGCAACATAAAGCTAATTGCGGAAATTCATTACCAAAAGTCTTCAAGTAAAAAATCTGATGTGACATCAGGACCGTTTGCCCATCTCTACCCTCAACGCGCAAGATACTGTTCGCTTGGTAATTGTATCGCTCTTCAGTATCCAATTTTTTGACCAAATTGAGAAATTGAAGTTCCAGAGTATGTTTGATCACCAAATCATCTGGATATACACGTTCTAGCAGAAAGTCTTCCCAAATACTATTTATTTCCAACTTCTTTTCATTTGAGGGAAAGTGTAGTTTTTCAGCAACTGTCCCAACATAAGTATAACTCCAGTTGGCCGTTAGATCACTCAATACGGCGATACCGCTATGAACCTCAGCAAAGGCTTTTGCATAGCTTTTATATCTTTTTAATACGGATAAATCTACACTACTATTCCGTAATTCTCGTTCTGCAAAATTTCTACTCAATTTTTTCTTGGGATCCAATTCCATATCGATTTGCGCTTAATAATCTCCAGCCTATTATTTCATCACTTAAAAAGAGAGTCCTATCCGGAGATAGGGTAATGTTGCTTCTTTACTGAATCCTATTACTCCTTGAATAGTTAATAGATCTCCAGGCATAAAATAAATTCCTCCACCATATCCCATATGCCAATCATTGGAGTTTTCATGGCTCATCCAGACCCGTCCGACGTCATAAAAACCTATTGCTCCGACTGTTCCAGGAACAATGTAAGAAGAGTAGCTAAATAATTTTAACCGCATATCAAAATTATTATAAAGCGCTGTTTTCCCCGTAAATCGCCGAGAATTATACCCTCTTAAACTCATTTCCCCTCCAATTTGTGCATGCTGATAAAAATAAGGATCTCCCCATACCGCATCAAATCCTACACGATTGGCAAAAGTTATATAGTTGTCGGCAACCGTTTTATAAAAACTCATGGAATGCTGTAATTTTGTATAGTTACGGCCTTCGCCTCCAATTTCAGCATTCCACCCCAATCTTGTGTGAAAATGTACTCCCGATTTTGGATTACTGATATTATCACGGGTATCGTAATCTATACCAGTTGTAACCCCAGTGAAAAAATTACTACCGTAGATAGGCTCTGAAGGATATTTTTCATGAAACTCTTCAAAATATCGTCCAACATTATTTAATTCTTTACTATTATAATATTCGGAGGAGGATCCATAGAAAACCTTGAATTTAGGGTCAAGATATCTTTCTAGAAAAATATCACCATTCACAAGATCAAATCGATTTCGGTAATAGGAAATGCGCTTTGAATCCGATTTATCAAAAATGGTACTGTTTCCATATCCAAAGAAGTTACTCAGGTTTTTGGGACCAAGGGACGAAAGATGAATATATAGATCATGCCCTGCAATGAGATCCTTGTAATTACCTTTATAGTCAAACATAAATGATTCTCGACCGGTCAAATAACTCGCAAGAAACTGATGCCTATACGCATAAGGCTTCTTTCTGAACCCTTGATTTTCGATCATATACCCCAGTCCAAAAATAAGCCCACGGTCAACGCCATAGTCCAGATTAAAAACAACGCCTTTACGATCATAGACAAAATTGTCATAGTCAAACTTATGGACAACGCTGTCTTTGCTCAATTTCAAATGAATAGCATCATCAACCTGCATAGTACCCGGAACCTGATCTTTACCGTCATAGATATAAACTTTGCTGCCATTGGCAAACTTGTCAGTTGTACGATACAAATCCTGCCCATCACCACCAATTATCCGAATCTTTATCGGTGATTTGCCCGATCCATGTAACTTATATTCATCAGCGCCCGATATACCATATATGCGAACTTCTTTGGTCTGATCAGGAACAAAGGTGCGCTTTAGCAATTTTCGCCCTTCGGTCCCATCCTTTTTCTTGTTATGGATATTGACAGTGACCGAACCATCTTTATTGTAATCGACATCTACAAATTCAGATTTAGCAGACAAGGGTAGTTCAACGACACGCGCTAGAAATCGGTAGTAGGTCAATCCACTTTCCATCAGTTCGTCCCTTCTTGAACGAATATTTGTTTCCAGCTCTTTCGCACTCATTTTCACAATAGTATCAGGCATCGTTAACATGGCCTGATGAATCAACGAATCCGTCAATGTTTTCTGAACAAACTGTATTTCTTCAATCCACTCGTCCTCCGTAAGATGCGTGAGAAAAAAATGATCAAAAGTACTTGCATTAAAATTCCAATGGGGTACATTGCGGATATGTGGACTAAAGGGTTGCAAATGGGCCTTCAACCATTGATAGGAAAGTAATGTTGGAAATACACCCGAAGTTTTATAATACACCTTATCCCGATCTCTAGGGACAGGCGTATAGATCTTTTTACCTTTTTCTTTTTCAGGATCCCAACGCCAGTTATCTTGATGGCGATCCCAGTCGCCCAACGTAAAGTCTAACAATCTTGCACGTAATGTGAGCTTCTGATCAATTTGTGTATCATTGTCTTCCAATACTTTACGCACAACTTTTGCGCTATTATCTGTTTTTTGATCCTCAAAAGGGGTACGCGCCTCAAACATATAGGCCCTATTCTTAAATACCTCACGATACTCGCCAAACCTAGGGTCATCTCCTACAAAAACCAGTTCCGGTGAAGCTGAAGGAATTCCTAAAGCTTTATTAAATGGCAGAACGGTCAACGCCCCAAATGGATGATGTATCGAAATCTGATCTTGTACAATATCTTTTGCAAATGTCTTTCGGAGGCTTTCCGGAAGACTGCGCTCAGGGTATTTCTGAATGGACCTGAGCACCCACTCCCTACCTGAAGAATCTACCAGTCGAAGCGACTGGGTCTGCATACCGCCGCCCAACTTGACGATCTGAAGGCCACCTCGCTCTGTAGCAAGATCCATCACACGCATCTTAACAGGAGTATTGTATAATTTACGGTAACTATCTCCAAGCCAAAATCGATGCAATAAACCCACTCGGTCATATTCAGGTTCGATCACCGTGGTAATACTGTCCATACGCTGTGCATGCGAATTAAAAACACAGCAACAGGCAATTAATGTAAAGATTCTTCTCATTTTATCTAAGTCGGGTCTTCGAGAAATCAACAGTCGATACAGGTAGAATGTTTGATAGCCTCGAAATCTAATTGGGCTAAAGTTCACCTTTTAAAGCAAAGAATCAAAAACTTTCTGCTCCTTTTTTAGTATAAAGCCACTATTTTGATAAAACTTATTGCTCTCGGTTCGAATGGTATTACATCTAACACGCAAACGGCGACACCCTATTGACCTAGCCCAATCGGATGTCGCATGCTATAATAATCGACCCAGCCCCCGACCTCGATATTCTTCATCGACAACCAATCCCATGATTTCCGCATAAACACCAGTCTCCATACTGATAACCTGATGAACCTGAATCCAGCCAACAGTTTTATTGTCAATAATCCCCACAAATACAGCATACTCCTGCTGCCGCAACAGATCTTTCCAAAATAATTTTCATTCCTTCAATATCGGCTGGATAACCCAGTTGCTCGGTCAACCTTACGAGCTCCAAGGCATCAGATAATACCGCTTTTCTTAAGTCCATAATATTAATTTGTTTCCTATGTTTTAGAATAAGAATAGATCACCCAATACTTCAGTTATGCATCAGGTTGATCCAACAATCGGCGGTGATAATTTATTTGGCCAAGGTGATAAGTTAGATGGGTGGTCAGATGAACGAGCAAATACTGTGTCGTTGTTTTTTCCTCAAACACGAGTATGGGATATATCTCAAGAAGGTTCTCCTCCGACAACAGATCCAGAGAACGTGTAACCACATCAATCGTATCATCTATCTGATCTAATAATCGTGTTCGAGGAATGTCTTTTAACGAAAACTCAGCCGCTCGATCTCTGATATACCCCGTCTTGCCTATTTCAGCACCAATATATGTTTGAAGATTTCCGATCAGGTGTAAACATAAGTTGCCCGCTGAATTGGCAATATTTGGTTCAATAAGCCATATATTTCCTTCTTGTTTGTACAATGAAATTTCATCCCGCAGCCTGTTTAAGTCCCGTTGGAAAAGGCTTTTTAAAGTTTCTATAAGCATAGACTAAATTTAGGTATATTTTCTACTAAAAAAGCAACTTCTATATCAACACATCAACTTTAGCCGTCAATGGCCATATGTATACGAATGAAAAGTATACATCTCCACATGATATTATGTAATTTTAAACTACTTAAAGCCCAATAACCATGAAGATAGTTTCAAATTTCCCAAAGAAAACCTGGGTAATTTTTAGTGTAATAACAGTTGCGGCCACCATTCTCTTCGCTAAATGCGATAGTCCATCCGATGGAAATGACAGATTAGGCTTTCCATTTCCTTTTTATGAATATATTGGCGGCAAACGCTCAATTGAACCTGAGATTCGAAGTAGTTTCAATTTTATTTATCTTCTTTTCGATCTTATTATCTATTTTGGACTTGCTTATTTTTTCACATTTCTAATCCAGAGATCTAAAAAATAGCGTACATTGAAATGGAATTAATCGACCAAATTATTTCCATCTGTTTTATACAAGTTTTAAGCTAAACCGTCTTTATGATGAAGAGGAGCACAAAAATAACCAACCAAAGTATCGAATCAGCAGGACTTCCCAAAGACCCTAAACATGCCATTGCTGAATATTTCTGGAATGGATTTGATGCAAAAGCCACACAGATTGAACTCTCTATAGACAGTAATGAATTAGGCTACATTAATCGTGTAAGCATACAGGACAATGGCGAAGGCATACCCCTAGAGACACTTTCTTCCTCATTTGGAAACTTTTTGGATTCTATAAAAAAAAATAGTCTCAAACGGAGCTCCTATACCAGAGGAAAAAAGGGAAAGGGTCGATTTTCTTTCTCGCTTTTTGCAACACGTGCGATTTGGGATACCGTTTTTCAGGAGAATGAATATTTCTCAAGCTACCGAATTCAAATTGATCGCGAAAGTAAAGAGCAATACGATATCAGTGAAAGCAGGCTGGTAGAATCTAAAAATACGGGAACGCAAGTTACTCTTGAAGGCGTTTTTGGACTTAATGCTACATTTTTTGAAAGCGACGACTTTAACAATTTCCTCGCACAAGAGTTTGGCTGGTTTCTCTACTTGAATAAGGATAGGAATTACGCCATACGCGTCAATGGGAAGCTTTTAGCTTATGACCATTTAATCGAAGAGACAGACCAGCTTTCTTGGACAGGCTATAGCCCTGATCGTGATACTTCTTATCATTTTACCATCAATTACATTCGCTGGAACCAACAAATTGGTGATCGATATTATTATTATTTTCTGAATAGCGATAAAAAGGAAATTGCCAAAGTACTTAGCAGTTTCAACAATAACGCGATCAATTTCCACCACTCCGTCTATGTTGAATCTACCTTCTTTGATCATTTTGAACAACAAGATATCCTCCTATCTACAGAAGATAATCTTTTCTCGGGGAAGGCCAAACAAGTTATTTATCGGAATTTACATGCTGAGTTACGTGATTTACTGGATAGAAAGCAAAAAAAATATGTACTAGAGCACGCTGTCGCGGTAAAATTAACAGATCTAGAAAGAAAAGGCCTATTGCCCGAATACAGCAGCTCGGAACAAGATAAAAAAAGAAAAAACCTATTGTTAGCATTAATACAGGAACTATTTATTGTAGATCCACGCATTTTCTTCGGCATTAAAACAGACCTTATCCGCACCTATCTCGGTTTCATCGACTTGTTATTGCAGTCGGAAAAAAGCACGGAAATCCTCCCTATCATCGAACAGGCACTTCCTCTAACTGACAAAGAAAAGAATCGCATAAAACAGCTTATAACCCGCGCTGTGAACGATGAAAACACTTCTTCCGAGCAGAAAAAATAATACATTTTTATTTAATGACTTTTAGATGTCAATAAATAAAATTAAAAGTATCACTTTTGCTTAACACTGTTAAATTATTTACGCATAGCATGGGTAGCAAAGAACGCATACAACGGCTCAAAGATGAGAATAGAACTAATATTCTAGATGCTGCGCTCCAAATCGTCAAAGAAGAAGGATGGCAGGCCTTGAGTATGCGCAAAATTGCAGATATCATCGAATATACTGCCCCCATGATATACGAGTATTTCGCCAATAAAGATGCCATTCTGATGGAGCTTGCTAACCAAGGTTATCTCCTGCTTGCCAAAAAAGTAAAACAAGCCAAATCAACTGAAACCGATTTGGAGAAACAATTGGAAGCAATGTGGTTTAGCTATTGGGATTTCGCCTTCGAAGAACGCGAATTGTACCAATTAATGTTCGGTGTGGGAACGGCCTGTTGTGGTTTTGAAAAAACCTATAAATGTGCTGAATCCCATGGAAAATTGATAAGTGATGTCATCCGTGAAATCATGAAAGAGAAAAACCCATCCGAAGAATTGATCTGCAGGAAGTATTTTACGTACTGGTCAATTATACATGGATTGATTTCGATCAATTTGGTAAACCAAGGCAATGGCGACAATACCAATCAAGAGGTTTTAAAGGATGCTATTTACGGCATCACACGCTCCCTGACTGATTAATTTTTTTACACCAAAAAATACAACGTTAAGAAATCTAACACCGTTAAATATACCAAAACTTCAATTTTTAATATCACATGAAAACAAATCTATCACCAAGTCTTAAAAGGATTTACGTTCCAACACTTAACAGTGTTAAACGAATTAATATCGTAAAGACTGCATATGCGCTCAGTGCAATCTTTCTATATAGTTGTTCAACAGGCACGAGCAAACCCATTGATCCACCACCGGTTAACCTTCCGGTCGTTACCGTCGAGAATGGTAACGAGACGGTTTATCAAGAATATCCAGCAACTATTGAAGCTTCGGCCAATATTGAGATCAGGCCACAAGTCGAAGGGATTTTGGAAAACATCTATGTCGATGAAGGTGCTAAAGTAAATAAAGGTCAGGCGCTTTTTAAGATTAACGACCGCCCTTATCAGGAACAATTAAATCAAGCGAAGGCAAATTTGCTGGCAGCAAAAGCTTGCTTGGAAAACGCCGAGTTAGAAGTGGAAAAGAAAACAAAGCTGGTGAACACCAAAGTACTGACAGACTTTCAGTTAAAAACTGCAATTAGCGCACGTAACGCCGCTAGAGCAAATGTACAACTGGCACTGTCGGCGGTTGAAACGGCAAAAATCAATGTCGGATACACGCTAATACGGGCTTCAGCCGAAGGATACATCGGTAGATTGCAGCGCAAACAAGGGAGTTTAGTGGGACCTACAGACTCCCAACCACTTACAGCATTGTCAAATGTAAGGGATCTCCATGTCTATTTCTCATTGGGAGAAAATGACTTTATCGCATTCAAAAACAATACAGAAGGTAGTAATTTACAACAAAAGCTTCACAACCTACCTCCGATCAGCTTAGTTCTTTCGGATCAGACAATTTATGATCAGAAAGGAAAAATTGATATGGTGGATGGCCAGTTTGACAAAAATACCGGTGCGATTACCCTCCGCGCGACGTTCAACAATCCGGAAGGGGTTTTACGTAACGGAAATACCGGCCGTGTAAGACTACAGAAGAAGTATGCACAAGCATTATTGGTACCTCAACTTGCTACCCTTGAAATGCAGGATAAAATCTTCGTTTACACCGTTGGCAAAGAAAATAAAGTTGTTCAACAGCCCATTACTGTCATCGGAAAAAGTGGTGCAAATTACCTCGTAAGCAAAGGACTGAATGCGGGAGATCGGATTGTCTACAAAGGCATTGACCTGCTTCAGGATGGGCAGAAAATTACGCCACAAGCTTTATCAAGGGATAGCATCAATTCATTATAATATTAGAAAATCACATGCTTAAGAAATTTATAGAAAGACCTGTACTTGCTACCGTTATCTCCATATTACTTGTCATATTGGGGGTGATTGGTATCCTTAAACTGCCTTTGCAGCAGTTTCCCGATATTGCACCGCCCGCGGTGCAAGTAACGGCATTATATCCTGGGGCAAATGCCGAAACGGTACTCCGTGCCGTAGCTCCCTCACTCGAAGAGTCAATCAACGGTGTTGAAAATATGAGCTACATGAGCTCTACTGCCAGTAACGACGGCTCGTTAATGATTACCGTATATTTTAAACTTGGCACTGACCCTGACCAAGCTGCTGTGAACGTCCAAAATCGTGTGGCTCAGGCAACCAGCCAATTGCCCGCTGAGGTTGTACAAGCCGGAATTACAACAGCAAAACAGCAAAACAGCTTGATCATGGTATTGGATCTCTATACGGAAGATCAGAGTAAATACGATCAGACCTTTATTACCAACTACGCGCAAATCAATATTATTCCCGAACTGAAACGGATACCTGGTGTTGGACAAGCATTGGCGTTTGGTGGTAGCAAAGACTACTCCATGCGGGTATGGCTTAATCCAAATCAAATGGCGACCTATAAACTAACGCCTGAGGAAGTTATGGCTGCAATTCAAGATAAAAACGTTGAAGCTGCTCCTGGTAAATTCGGCGAGAGCAGCCGTGAAGCTTTTGAATTTGTGATCAAATATAAAGGTAAACTCAACCAACCAAGTGACTACGAAAATATTATTATCCGCTCCAACACTGACGGTTCAGTACTTAAACTCAAAGACGTCGCTCGTGTTGAACTGGGATCCTATACCTATGCGAGCCACACCCGTATCAATGGCAAAGCAGGATTGAATATTGGGGTAATGCAGCTGGCAGGTTCGAATGCAAATGAAATTCAGATCGCGATTCAAAAATTCATGGAGAAAGCCTCTTTAAGCTTTCCGAAAGGTGTCAAATATCTCGTTTTATACAACACAAAAGATGCACTTGATCAATCTATTGACCAAGTAAAACATACACTAGTTGAAGCATTTATATTGGTATTTTTAGTTGCCTTTCTATTCCTTCAGGACTTTAGATCGACATTAATACCAGCGATTGCAGTACCAGTAGCCATCGTTGGAACATTTTTCTTCATGCAGCTCTTCGGCTTTTCAATCAATCTATTGACCTTGTTTGCCCTGGTGCTTGCCATTGGGATTGTCGTCGATGATGCAATTGTGGTCGTCGAGGCAGTGCACGCCAAGATGGAACATGAAAATCTCCCACCTAAGCTCGCTACAACATCTGCCATGAGCGAAATCACCGGGGCAATTATCTCGATTACATTGGTGATGTCTGCCGTATTCCTTCCCATCGGCTTTATGGAAGGTTCTACCGGAGTGTTTTACCGACAATTTGCTTTCACGTTAGCGATTGCAATCGTTATTTCAGCAATTAATGCCTTGACACTAAGTCCTGCGTTATGTGCACTCTTCTTAAAACCAACGCATCATGGTCATTCTGATGCTAAGAAACTTAATTTCAAGGAACGTTTCTTTGCTGGATTCAATGTTGGATTTGACCGGTTGACTAAAAACTATTTAGGTAGTCTACGCTTCTTGATCCGTTACAAGTGGGTTGCATTTGCAGGATTGGCGATTACCCTACTTTTGACAATATTTATGATCCGTAAAACACCTACTGGATTTATTCCGTCGGAAGACCAAGGATTTATTGCCATTTCTTTATCCATGCCTGCAGGCGCTTCGTTAGATCGTACTTCTGGGGCATTAGCCGAAGCTGAGAAGCAACTTCAACATGCTGATTTTACCAAAACTTTAAATGTACTTGCTGGTTTCAATATTTTAACACAATCCACAAGTCCTTCAGCGGGTGTTGCATTTATCCTCCTTAAACCACATGAAGAACGTGGTCAGATAAAAGACATCAATGCGATTATGGCCGATGTGAATCAACGCCTGGCAAATATCAAAGGCGCAAATTTCTTTGTCTTTACCTTCCCTACAGTACCAGGGTTCAGTAATGTTGACGGTCTCGATATGGTATTGCAGGACAGAACCGGTGGACAACTTGGAAAATTCAGTGGCGTAGGCCAGAAGTTTATTGGCGAACTGATGAAACGTCCTGAAATCATGATGGCTTTCACAACCTTTAAAGCGGATTATCCACAATATGAGCTCCAGGTAGATGATATCAAGGCAGAGCAACTTGGCGTAAGCACAAAAAGTATATTACAAACCATGCAGGCCTATTTTGGTAGTGCCCAAGCTTCAGATTTTAATCGTTTTGGAAAGTACTATCGTGTGATGGTCCAAGCTGATGCCAAGGATAGAAGTGAACCTACTTCAATGGACGGTATTTTTGTAAAAAACAGATTAGGTGATATGGTTCCCATCAATACATTAGTCAAATTAGAACGTGTATATGGACCGGAAACAGCATCGCGGTACAACTTGTTTAATTCAATTGGCATAAATGCAATACCAAAACCCGGATATAGTTCTGGAGACGCTATCCGTGCGGTTGAAGAAGTTGCAAAACAACAATTGCCTACTGGATTTACCTATGAATTCTCAGGTATGACCAAGGAAGAAATTGTCTCCGGAGGACAGTCTACATTGATTTTTATTCTCTGTCTGATATTTGTTTACTTCTTGCTTGCGGCACAATATGAAAGCTACATCATTCCATTAGCGGTTATTCTATCCATTCCGACCGGCATATTTGGCGTCTTTGCAGCAATTAGCTTCACTGATATCGCCAACAACATCTATGTACAAGTTGCACTTGTCATGTTGATTGGTTTACTGGCCAAAAATGCCATTTTGATTGTGGAATTTGCTATTCAAGGGCGCAAACAGGGGCTATCGATTCCTAGCGCTGCACTTAAAGCCGCAAGATTACGTTTGAGGCCTATTATAATGACTTCTTTAGCCTTTATTGTTGGTATGATTCCAATGATGACAGCCGTAGGTCCGTCTGCTCAAGGAAATCATTCCATCAGTATTGCCGCTGCGGGTGGGATGTTCACCGGAGTAGTTTTAGGACTCTTTATTATCCCGATTCTCTTTATTTTCTTCCAATTTATCCAAGAGAAAATAGCTGGTGCCCCGAAGCAAAAACAGTATGAAAGCGAGACCGCTTCGTTGGAAATACCCGTGCATACAAACAATTAGTATATCATGACAAAATTTAAATATATGAATAGTAAAGCAAAGTTACTGACGGTTTTCATCTTATCTTTTGTCGCATGGTCCTGTAAAACAGATAAGTTGGTCAGCAATCAACACCTTGCCCCTAACTTACCCGAACAGTACCGCGACCAAGCTAAAGCTCCGCAGGAAACTAGCATTGGCTCTATTCCATGGCGTGATTTTTTTAAAGATCAAATCCTACAGACATTGATTGACAGTGCAATACAACATAACTTAGATATGAAGCTAGCACTGAAAAACATAGAAGCGTCTCAACTGAGCCTGAAACAAGCAAAAGCGAACTATCTTCCCTCAGCCCAGCTACAGATCAGGGGAAATAGCACCAATCCATCCAATAACAGTATGAATGGATTGAGCCTTGGACAGTTTTTAGGCCAACATCATGTGGAGGATTATACGGCATCCTTAGGTTTATCCTGGGAGGCCGATCTATGGGGTAAAATCAAAAATCAAAATATCGCTGCTTTAGCTTCCTATCTGCAGACAGAAGAAGCTAAAAAAGTAATTCAAACCCAATTAATTGCACAAGTTGCACAAGGTTACTATCAACTGCTGATGCTATATCAATTGCGTGATATTGCCAAACAAAACTTGCAATTAAGCGATACAACCTTACGCATCGTCCAACAGCAATATGAAGTTGGTGACATTACGCTGCTTGCGTTGGAACAGGTCGATGCGCAACGATTGTCCGCAGCGGCGTTAATCCCTGACTTTGAACGGCAGATCACTATTCAGGAAAATGCCATTCAGATTCTTAGCGGAAAACTCCCACAAGAGATTAAGACAGCGGAGAAATTGACAGACATCCAGTTCCCCGAAGAGCTAGCAACTGGCATACCAGCTGATTTGTTGAGCCACCGTCCGGATGTAAAACAGGCCGAACTAGCTGTTACAGCTTCACAGGCCTATCAACAGTATGCAAAAGCGCGCATGTATCCTTCCTTGATGATTAGTGCCGAAGCTGGCGTAAACGCATTCAAAGCAAGTAATTGGTTCAACTTGCCCGCGTCATTATTTGGTGCAATTACAGGGAGTATTACACAACCTATTTTCCAACGCAAGGAATTAAAAACGCAATATGAGCTGGCGCGTGTCGAACAAGAAAAGAATGTATTGATCTTCAAGCAAAAAGTAATTTCAGCCGCTGGGGAAGTATCCGATGCTTTAATTTCAATTCAAAAATTGAAAGAAAAACAAAAGATTACTTCGGATAGAACGACGCGTTTAAAGCAAGCGACAAAGCATGCCAATCTTTTGTTTGAAACAGGAATGGCCACCTACTTGGAAGTAATCACAGCGCAAAGCAATATCTTACAAAGTGAGCTCGAACTTGCTCAGGTAAAAAAAGCGGAGCTTTCTGCTGTTGTTGATCTATACCGCTCATTGGGAGGTGGATGGAGCAATAACTAATACGGTATAAAAAGCAATTTTCTAATTTTATTATACATATCTGGTAGATGGGGGGCCCTTAGGGTCCCCTGTTTTATTTTTATCCGAAGTTCATTTTTACACCACCTTTAACATAACGCCCTGTAAAGCAAACTTCAAATCAGGCAATACATAAGCTTTTTCTATTTTTTAGAATTTCTTCAACAACCCGATCGCATTCAATTTATAAATCCTTCAAACCTTGGAATAAAAGAGACAAATGCAACTGAACCAATGCGATTACTTTTGTTTCATAATATAAATTTTATAAAATGAGAGATTTAAAAAAAATTGCATTAGCGGTATGTATCGCCTTAAGCACATTAGTAGCGATGAGCTGCAGTAAAGATGACGAAACTGTTGTTGAGCCACAGCTTACACCAAGCGAAATATTGGCCAGTACACCTTGGGAAACAACAAACGCAAAGAATAATAAAGGTGAAAGTGTAGTATTAACAGATGCTAACGTGGCAAATTTTGTAGGATTTGCTTATTTCAAATCTGATGGTACTTTTACAATGTTCAATCTTGACAATTCTCCAAAAATGCACGGCGACTGGACCGTATCTGCAGATGGTAAAACGAGAACAATTGTTGCTAAAAATGCTGCTGGAGAAACGTTGTTTACTCGTGTGGTTGATATTACGGTATTAACAAAGAAAGAATTCACTTATAGAGTTTATCCAAACGCTAATGACAAAACGATCTATTTCGATATCATCCATACACCAACAACTCATCAAGAGCCAAAATAATTTATTAGATAACACATCGAAAAAATAGTAACCACAATAAAACAGAAAGGCTTGACGAAATGATGTCAAGCCTTTCTGTCTATCGCTAAAAACGAATTCCATATTCAAAGTCACTCTTTGACACGATTAGATCAAATGATTATAAAACAAAAGATAACTACAAGATTTACAATATATTAAAAAAATATCACAGGGATTTCATTATGAATTATACACTGATAGGCCAAGGTTAGATCATCTATCAGCCTTCGTCAATATACGCCTGAGTGCATCAAATTGATATTTCAGTCAGGGCTTTATACGCTTCAGCAGAAATTTGTCGTCCAATACTAAAAGGAATTACGAAATTTGCATAGATTTCACCGATACAGATAAGTTAAAAGAATGCAGGATATAGCGATCTATAAAAACGATAAGACTCTAATTAGTACAAATAAAAAAAGGCTGATATTTACCTTTCTGTCCTTTCTGCTTATTTATCTCGTTGCCTATATTATTGATCCTTTCTCGAGTTGCTGGGATGGCTATTTTAAACGGAATATGTTTGAAATACTCGGTGAATGGACATTTACGATCATTTATAGCTTTATCATTTCCGAATTTAGTATCATTGTCCATGACAAGCTTAATAAGTTCTTAACCTGGAAAGATAGTCCGACAGAGCGACTTCTACTTGAAACCGTCATCAACCTTTTTGCAGTACTCTTTATCAATTTACTTCTGGAGTACCTGATTTCAAAATATTATTTTGGACCTCAAAATGTTACTATAGCCCCATCTTTGGAGGAAAAAAGGGGGATGATTCAAAACATTACAATCAGTGTATTGATTGCGTTGATGATCATGGGGATCAATATTGGTAGTCATTTGATCACCAACTGGAAGAATGAATCCATGCGCGCTGCAAAGCTTGATCAGGTCATTCTTGAAACAGAACTTCAATCGTTAAAATTACAGATCGACCCCCATTTTGTCTTTAATAACCTAAGCGTGCTGTCAGAAATCATCCTCGAAGACCAACAATTAGGCTATGAATATGCAGAAAACTTCTCCAAAATATATCGCTACCTTCTTGTCAATTCCAAAAAGGACATTATCTCACTCGAAGAAGAACTCAACTTTCTAAATTCATACATATTTCTCATCAAAAACCGATTTGGCGATGGGGTAAACTTCGAAATAAACGTCAATCCCGCCAAACGCAATTGCCAATTACCTCCTCTTACCTTACAGTTATTGGTAGAAAATGCATTAAAGCATAATCAGACAAATAAGAGAAAACCGCTGAAAATTAAAGTCTACACCAACGCCCAGAATCAACTTGTTGTTGAAAATATATTAATTCCTATTGAGAATGTATCCGAATCATCGGGAATCGGAATTTCAAACATCATTAAAAGATACGATTTGCTATCCAACTTAAAACTGCAAATAAAGAATGATGGCAAAACATTTAACGTTATCCTCCCACTTTTAGCGCAAGCATAATGAATATAACCAAAGTATTAATCATCGAGGACGAAAAACTCAATGCCGATCGTTTAAAGCGACTTTTGAAAGAAATAAAACCATCCATCGTTATTTTGGATGTACTTGATAATATTGCGGATAGCATCAATTGGTTCAATAGCAATGAACTTCCCCACCTGGTCATGATGGATATTCGTTTATCCGATGGCTTAAGCTTTGAAATATTAGAGACTATAAAAATAGACTGCCCAATCATATTTACAACAGCATTTGACGAATACGCTGTGAGGGCTTTTAAATTCAATAGCATAGATTATTTGCTCAAACCTGTAGAAAAAATAGAGCTGGGAAATGCCATCCAAAAACTTGACTATCAAAAAGATCTCCAGATCAACCAACAACCGCTTCAAGGTTTATTGGATTTTATCTATCCAAAAGATTTTCGCTCACGTTTTCTAATTCCATTCAAAGACGGTTATAAGACCATTCTCGTCGAAGAAATATTATACTTTTACTCCGAATTTAAACTTACCCATGCGCAACTCAAATGTGGTACTGTCGAAATTGTCCCTCAAACAATGGAAGAACTCGAACAGCAATTGAATCCAAAAGTATTTTTTCGCGCCAACAGGCAATTCATTGTACATATAGATGCGATCAAAAGATTACATAACCACTTCAACGGAAAACTAAAAATAGAAATTAAAAATAACGATCAAGTGGAAATCCTTGTGAGCAGAGAAAAGGCTCAACTGCTAAAAAATTGGTTAGACTATTAATGTTAAAACTGATCCCCTTGCTCCTTTTTTCGTCAGAAAGGTAAAGTAAGTTTTCGCGATGAAGAAGGGATGTTAATCTATAAGCCCAATATCTTCAACACAATTGGATCGTACCATTTAATATCGTAAAATTCAGCTCACCACTGTGACGTTTCAGTAAGCAATTGTAACGTCTCGGTAGATTTCTTTGCCTTATGGCTTAAAAGAATTCTTTTCTTTGTTTCATTATAAAATGATAAAATGGCACAAAGAACGATGACTTTAAAACCTTTCCTTACACTTATTACAGCAGCAGCATTATTATCGTCCTGTGGAGGCAACCAAGATCAACCGCAAGAGCAGGCAGTTACTGTTGACTTTATCGAATTATCTCCTACCCACGCGGAGACCGAAAAAAAATATCCTGGTACATTAGAGGGGACCGTCAACGTCGATGTCAAAGCGCAAGTAACGGGATATCTGGATCAGATTTATGTCAAAGAAGGAGACTATGTATCCCAGGGTCAACCCCTTTTCAAAATAAAAGCTGATATCTACAACGAACAAGTAAACAACAGCAAGGCAGCTTACCAAGCTGCTTTATCGGCAGAACAAAACGCGAAATTGGAGATTGAAAAAATCAAACCACTTGTTGAAGGTAAAGTGTATACCGAATTACAGTTAAAAACTGCAGAGGCCAATTATGCCGCAGCTAAAGCACAGGTAGCGCAAGCACAAGCTGCACTCGGTTCATCTCAAATAAATGCCAAATTTACGTTGATCAATGCACCAGTGAGTGGTTATATCGGCCGTATTCCTAATCGGATCGGAAATTTAATTACCGCAGCAGATGCGACACCGTTAACAACGCTATCTGAAATCAATACCGTAAATGTGTATTTTTAATTGAGTGAGGCCGATTTTATAGCCTTTATCAAAGATCAGAATAACAAATCATCCAATCAACAAGCAACGCTATTACTAGCTGATGGAACGGCATACAACCATTCGGGGAAAGTAGAATTAGCCAGTGGTAACATCGACAGAACAACCGGAAGCATGGCACTTAAAGCAAGTTTCACCAACCCTGATAAAATTCTCCGTTCGGGTGGTTCAGCCAAAGTAATCTTGAAAAAAGCGCACGAAAACGTATTGTTGGTACCTATGGCGGCTGTCAAGGATATTCAAGATCGCTACTTCGTTTATGTTATTGGCGAAAAGAACAAAATTTCCATGAAACAGATTGAAATTGCGGGAAATACCGCCAACGCCTATTTACTTAAATCAGGACTTACAGCTGGTGAAAAAATCGTTATGAATAGAATTGACATGCTTAACGATGGAATGCAAGTTCAACCGACTAAAAAATCCACCATGTAACCAGATGGAGCGTAGATAGCAACGGCAGAGCTGCTGAAAAAGTTCCTTTTTAAATATTTGGGAGAAATCTAGGCAATAGCAATCATGGCAAAAGCTGCAACGTCCAAAGAGCGGTAACACGCCTTTACGTTCCGTATGCGTTTTTAAAAAATGGTACTAAAAGCTTTATAAAAATTATACTAAAATGTTAAAGAAATTTATTGACAGGCCAGTTTTGGCAACTGTTATATCGATCATATTTGTCATACTGGGGGTCATCGGTCTTTTTAGGCTGCCCCAAACGCGATTCCCGGATATCGCCCCGCCCACGGTCCAAGTTACCGGAAGCTATCCCGGAGGAAATAGTGAAACAGTATTGAGATCAGTTGTTACACCCCTTGAAGAACAAATCAATGGTGTGGAGGACATGGAATACATTACATCGACTGCAAGTAACGATGGTACATTCTCTGTGCGCATTGTCTTTAAAGCAGGTGTAAACCCAGATCAAGCAGCCGTCAACGTGCAAAACAGAGTACAACAGGCTACTCCGATCTTGCCACAGGAAGTTGTCCGGATGGGATTAACAACCTCCAAGCAACAAAATAGTATGATCATGATATTTAATATCTATACAGAAGATAATAAAAAATATGATGAACTATTTTTACAGAATTATGTGAACATCAACTTGATCCCACAGATCAAGCGTGTTCCCGGGGTCGGTCAGGCGATGGTATTTGGTTCCAAAGACTATTCGATGCGTGTATGGTTGAATCCGCAAAAAATGGCAAGTTATGGACTTGTGCCGCAAGAAGTCATCGCTGCAATTTCCAAACAAAGTCTGGAATCTGCACCTGGAAAATTAGGTGAAGAATCAAAAGCACCTCTTGAATATGTTATACGCTATAAGGGGAAAAAGAATCTTCCAGAGCAGTATGAAAACATTATCGTTAAAAACAATAATGTCCAGATCGTACGTTTAAAGGATGTGGCACGTATTGAGTTTGGCTCGATCAGCTATAGCGGTAATTCCCAAAATAACGGTCTCAATACCGTCACCATCGGTATATTCCAGACATCAGGCTCCAACGCCAATGAAATTGAAATTGGAATCGACAAACAGATTGAAATAGCGCAACGCTCATTTCCTCCTGGAATCAAGATTTTTAAATTGATCAGTACCAAGGAGCGCTTGGATGAAAGTACAGCCCAGGTACGCTCGACATTAATTGAAGCCTTCATTTTGGTTTTCCTCGTTGTCTTCTTATTCTTACAAGACATACGATCGACTATTATTCCAGCAATTGCAGTCCCTGTAGCTATCGTAGGTACCTTCTTCTTCCTGCTCGTATTTGGCTTTACCATCAATATATTGACGTTATTTGCCCTCGTACTCGCCATTGGTATTGTTGTCGATGATGCAATTGTCGTTGTCGAAGCAGTACATGGAAAGATGGAGACTTCCAATTTAACAGGTAAACAGGCTACCCATAGTGCCATGAGTGAAATCACTGGAGCTGTAATCTCCATTACCTTGGTGATGTGTGCAGTTTTTATTCCTATTGGATTTATGACAGGTTCATCGGGCATGTTTTATAAACAGTTTGCCTATACTCTTGTGATCGCCATTGTGATCTCTGCGATCAATGCCTTGACGCTGACACCTGCACTATGTGCATTATTACTTAAAAATACACACGCCGAAAATCAAGATGGACAGACCTCAAAAACTGGGTTTTCTCAGCGTTTTTTCAAAGCGTTTAACGCAGGCTTCGAAAACATGACCAATCGATACGTTGGTTCATTAAAATTCCTTGCAAAGAAAAAATGGATTTCGTCACTTTTGATCCTGGCTACAATTGGCGTTGCGGGGTACCTCATGACAAGCACTTCCAAAAGTTTCGTACCAATGGAAGATGATAACTTTGTCGTATACAGTTTGGAAATGCCCCCAGGAACGGGACTGGACCGAACAACAAAAGCAGTAGAAAAAATCGAAAAACTACTGGCCGATATCCCTTCGATTGAAAGCCATACAAGTATTACTGGATTCAATATGATCGGTAACAACTCCAGCGCAGCCTATGCGACAGGATTTATACGCTTGAAAGATAAAAAGAAACGTGGTGAGATGAACGATATTGATCAGATTCACCAAGTTATCTCACAAAAATTATCCAGTGTCAAAGAAGGTAACGCAATGGCATTTCGCTCCCCTCCTGTTGATGGTTATGGTATGATGAATGGCGCGGAACTCGTTTTGCAGGACAGAGCTGGTAAATCGCCGGTAGAGCTCAAAGCAATGTCCGACTCCGTTATTGCGCAGATTATGAAACAACCGGGAGTGCAATTTGCCTATACCATGTTCAGAGCAGATTATCCACAGATGGAGTTAGAAGTAGATGAAGACAAAGCGGCCCAACTTGGCGTAGATGTCAGTGAAATGCTTTCGTCCGTTCAAACTTACTTTGCGGGTGACCAATCATTGAATTTCAATCGTTTCGGTAAATTCTATCGGATAGCAGTTAAAGCTGATGGCATTTATAGAACCGATAAAGAAGCATTCAACGAAATATTTGTCAAGAATAATCTTGGCCAAATGGTCCCTGTAAATACCTTGGTCACACTTCGTAAAGTGTATGGTCCTGAGTCGGTAACCCGTTATAATTTATACAATTCGCTCACGATAAACGTTGTTAGTACGCCTGGTATCAGTAATGGTGCGATCATGGAAACATTGGAGAAAAATGTATTGACCAAGTTACCGGGAGACTACAGCTACGAATGGACGGGACTTAGCTTGGAAGAGAAGTCATCAGGCAATCAAACCGTACTTATCTTAGCATTAAGCTTGCTATTTGTCTATTTCTTACTATCAGCACAGTACGAAAGTTATTTATTGCCTCTTGCCGTCCTGTTATCAATCCCAACAGGTATGATCGGCTCTTTCCTAGGAACACGTGCTATTGGATTGGACAACAATATCTACGTCCAGGTCGGCTTGATCATGCTCATCGGTCTTTTGGCAAAAAATGCCATTTTGATTGTTGAATTTGCTTTACAGCGGAGAAGAGCAGGCTCCTCACTCATTGATTCGGCTTTAGAAGGCGCAAGAGCTCGTCTACGCCCAATCTTGATGACTTCATTGGCTTTCATTGCGGGTATGGTCCCCTTGATGTTTGCGACCGGCGGAACGGCTACAGGTAACCATTCCATCAGTACAGGAGCAGCAATGGGTATGTTAAGCGGTGTTATCCTTGGGGTAATTATTATACCATTACTGTACCTGGTGTTCCAATATTTGCAAGAAAAAGTTTCGGGTAAAAAACTTACGGACAATACAGTACACAATACAAACGATTAAAATGAAAAAATTTCATCACTATATAACAATTTTCGCAAGCACTACCCTGTTGTTGTCCGCATGCAGCGTGGGCAAAAAATACACCCGTCAGGAGATAGCAATGCCCGAAAATTTCAAAAACAGCGAGGTTGTCGTGACGTCTGATACGCTACAGCTATCCTGGCGTAACTTTGTACAGGATCCCCTGTTGACATCACTCATTGAAAAGGCTTTGTCCAATAATACGGACGTCAATGTAGCACTCCTGAACATGCAACAATTGGAACTCGCGTACAAGCAGTCTAAGAAAGGATTACTACCAACAGCTGATTTAAGTATTGGAGCGAATAGAACCTGGTTATCGAGCAACTCTTTAAATGGCTCACTAAGTGACCAATTTATCGGGACGCCTCATATGGACGATTATAGTGCTACGCTCAGATTGTCTTGGGAAGCCGATATATGGGGAAAGGTAAAAATGCAAAAAGAAGAATCCTTGGCCAATTTTTTTGGCCAAAAGGAAAATTTATCGGCTTTGAAAACCCGGGTTATTGTACAGGTCATCCAGTCATATTACAATCTGATTGCTTTGGATGAACAGCTTAAGATTGCACAAAGAAATGTTCAATTGAGCGATAGCACACTGAATATGATACGTTTGCAATACAACTCATCACTGGTCAGTTCGCTTGCTGTGGAGCAAGCCGAAGCTCAGAAGAAAACTGCTGAATTATTAATTCCCCTAGCCCATCAAAATATGGCAGTCGAAGAAAATGCACTGAGCATTCTTTGCGGAGGTTTCCCCGAGGGCATTCAACGTACAGCAAGTTTAGATGATACGATTGTTGGAGACGGACTTGCCGCAGGGGTACCGGCCGAACTATTAAGCCGCAGACCAGATGTCAGAGCAGCTGAATACGCTGTTGTGGCTGCGACAAGCAGAATGGGACTCGCTAAAGCAGCAATGTACCCCTCCATAAGCTTGACTCCATCCATTGGTACAAACTCCATTCAATTTAGCAAATGGTTTGATCTACCGGGTTCTATTGTGAAAACAATAGCAGGGAATATTGCTCAACCGATTTTTCAGAAAGGGGCCTTGAAAACAAACTATGAGATATCGGTCATCGAACGCGAAAAGATAGCTTTGCAGTTTAAACAGTCGGTTATGGTCGCAGTTTCGGAAGTTTCTGATGCCTTGGCAAAAATCAAACATACAGAACAGCGCCTGCGACTTATCCACGCCAAATCAAATGCCCTCGCCAAAGCCACCGCTGATGCGGCCTTACTTTACAAAAGTGGGATGGCAAACTATTTGGAAGTGATAACTGCCCAAAACAATGCACTTCAAAATGATTTGGAACGTATTACAGTAAAACGGGAAAAGCTCAATGCGGCCATAGATCTTTACCGTGCACTGGGGGGCGGAACGGATACTTTACCGTCAAATACGCCATAAAAGCAGAAAATAAAAAGCACAAAATAAAGGCAACTGAATAAATATACGCCCCTAGAAGCAAAAACTTCCTAGGGGCTTTTTCATTACTTTTTTGCAGCTGCGCCCAAAATTCCCTATCTTCGGGTAAATACAAATATGATGAATAGAACGAGTTGTCTTCCTCCTCCAGTAGCGTAATATTTTTTCCCGATATTACTGAAGCCCAATACCAGAAATGGACCGATTTGCTGTGCTTCTTATTTTCTATCAATTTTATTATTTAACTTCTTTCGTCCTTATTGGACGGAACTGGAAGACAATTTCTTATGAAACATTCATATTTCATGCTGCACCTTGCTGTGCTGTGCCTGGGACTATCTGGCGTATTTGGAAAAGTGATTTCACTCAACGAGGGGATACTCACATGGTACCGTGTATTTTTAGCTGCCGTTATCCTATTTTTTATTCTAAAATGGTATAAAATACCTACAGATTTTACTTTCAAAGAGAAACTGCATATTGCAAAAAATGGGCTACTATTGACAGCATCCTGGCTATTATTCTATGCTAGCATCAAATATTCAAACATTTCCATCGGCGTGATCTGCTACTGTATGGCAAGTTTTTTTACCGCTATTTTTGCACCGATGATCAATAAAACGAAATTTAGATTGTCTGAACTTCTGTTGAGTGGACTTACGTTGTGTGGGATAGCACTGATATTTCACTTCGATACCTCACACCAGCTTGGCATAGTCTTAGGGATAATTTCTCCGGCTTTTGCCTCACTCTATGCGGTTCACAATGAAAAATTGACCAAAAAGTACAATGCAATATGCATTAATTATTATCAAATGATCGGTGGAACAATAGGGCTGGCATGTCTACTTCCTTTTTACATTCAGCACTATCCAATCAGCACTTTCATTCCCAATGCCCTGGATATTTTCTATCTGATCATCCTATCTTTATGTTGCACTGTGGGAGTCTATCTCGCATTTACAGAAATCTTAAAGAAGATATCAGCATTTACATTGAACTTAAGCTTAAATCTTGAGCCAGTATATGCTATTTTGATTGCATTTTTACTTCTTAATGAAGCAAGAGAATTAAACCTATCCTTCTATGTTGGACTGCTTTTGGTTGTTTCATCTATGTTATTGCAGTATTGGATCAGCAGTAAAAAGAGCGCTTAACAACCTCCATTCATTTCCCAGTCCAACGAAGATTGGGAAATGAATATTGTTTCCTCCTTGTGCCAAGCAGGTAGCCCCGATAAACAGGTAGCCCCGAAAAAACATGTTGAAAAGAAAAATGTGTGTCATTTTCAACAAAGCATTATATTTATGAAACGATTCGGGTTTTAATTCCAAAACCGGCACAACCGGTCAAGCAATTTATTATATATACATTAAATAGATAGTTCCGTTATGAGCAATAGCAGTACAGAAAACAAATTTGTCAACCAGCAGATCCAATACCTTGAGTTTGTATCAAGCGACCTTGAACGTGCCAAAGCATTCTACTCAACGAGTTTCGGTTGGGAGTTTACGGATTACGGACCAGCATATACGGCTTTTGGCGGAAAATATGTTGATGGTGGTTTTACACTTGGTGACCCCAGAAATGGCAGTATTCTCGTCGTTATCTATGCCGACGATCTACAGGCTACGCGTGATCAGGTTATCCGTGCTGGCGGGACCATATTAAAAGATATTTTTAGCTTTCCCGGAGGAAAAAGATTTCAGTTCCAGGATCCTGATGGATATGAATTGGCCGTATGGACTGTTGAATAAAAGTTAAATACAATATATACTCAAATACAAAGCCCCCATATTTTTCTCATATGGGGGCTTTGTATTTTAAAATCAGGCTCTTTTAGCTTTCTGATAGTTTTTATTTTTATTCCTATTGAAACGCTTCTTCTTATGCTGTGGATTCTTTTTGGCAGGATTGTAAGTAGGTCCCGCTTCAAACCCCTCTGGCAATGGAAGTTGTTCAATCGGATAACCTATTAAATTCTCGATCTGAGCGAAACGGTTTTGGTCTTTCTCATTGACAAAGGTAATGGCTGTTCCTGTAGTTGCTGCCCGTGCCGTACGTCCAATACGGTGTACGTAGTCTTCCGGATCCGGTGGAACATCGTAATTAACGACCAAACTGATCCCCACCACATCGATACCGCGAGATATCACATCTGTCCCTACCAATACCCGTACCTGACGAGACCGGAATCTAGCCATGATATCTTCCCGTTTCGACTGCTCGAGATCCGAATGGAAACCCTCCGCATCAATCCCCTGCTTCTGTAATTCCTGAGCGAGAAGTTTGACCGTAGTTTTTTGGGACGCAAAAATAATAACAGATACATAGTTCGGATCCTTCAGTATATTCTTCAGAAGCTCCATTTTCTGTTGATCATACGCAAGATATACACGTTGATCTATCCCTTCCGAAGGTTTAGAAATGGCAATATTAACTTCCACAGGCTCTTGCAGAATTTTTCGGGCAAAAGATCTGATCTTCATCGGCATCGTCGCCGAAAACAAAAGCATCTGCTTTTTCTTCGGTAGATAACTTACAATACGTAAAATATCGTCTTGAAATCCCATATCCAGCATACTATCGGCTTCATCCAAAACAAAGTGCTTTAAATGAGAGAGATCAATCTTCATGGAGGTAAGATGGCTTATCAACCTTCCCGGAGTAGCAACAATAATATTTACCCCCTCTCGTATGGCCCGTTTTTGCTGTTCATACCCCATACCATCACCACCACCATAAATGGCTATGGATGTTGCACCCGTATAATAAGACATGCCCATAATCTGCTGGTCAATTTGCATAGCAAGTTCCCGGGTCGGAACAAGGATAATAGCGAGGATAGATTCCCTTGAATTCCGTGCTATTGCATCGAGGATCGGCAACATATAAGCTGCTGTTTTACCTGTACCTGTCTGTGCACAGGCAATCATATCTTTTCCCTCTTTAATAATCGGGATGGTCTGTTCTTGGATCGGCGTAGCCTCCTCAAACATCATACTTTCTAAACCTTCTTCCAAAGCCGGAACAAAGCCAAATTCATCAAATCTCAACGTATTGTTTTTATTGTTGTGCCCTAAATTACTAAATCTAATTCATAAAAGTCTAAAATTAATACCTATAGCTCGTTATCCGCTTTCAAATAGATGCCCAAATAGGATTAATCTTTAACCTTCGACTGCTATCTATTCAAAATCTAATCAATAACCCCTGTTTTCTTTGCAGCTGACACAGCGCTCAAAACGACGTAGCCTAGCAGGCCGGCACATAAAGAAGCGATCAGAACCGCGAACTTGGCCTCTTCAATCAGCATGCTATCATCAAAAGACAGTATCGAGATGAAGATCGACATCGTGAAACCGATTCCCCCCAATAAGCCTACTCCAAAAATCTGTTTCCAGCCAGCCCCTTCCGGTAATTGCGCAATCTTCAACTTCTTCGCAATATAACAGATCAAAAATATACCAATTGATTTACCAGCGATAAGACCAAAGATAATACCAATCCCCAATTTTGAAGTCAAACCACCAATCATTTCCCCATGGATTGGAATAAGCGTATTCGCAAATGCAAACAGCGGAATGATAATAAAATTGACGGGTTTGGTCAATAGATGCTCCAATTTTTCCAGGGGAGATTCTTCCGCATCCGGTGTTGTTGGTAACGTCATAGCCACCAACACGCCAGCTATTGTTGCATGAATTCCCGAGTGGTGAACAAAGTACCAAATAAATAGACCCGGAATAAGGTAAGCCCATATCGCTTTAACGCCCAGTTTATTCAACACGATCAAAAACAGAAAGATGCCTAAAGCAATAAATAAATAGGTCGCATGAATACCATTGCTATAAAAGATCGCAATGACCAAAATGGCAAGTAAGTCATCAACAATGGCCAGAGCAGCCAAAAAGATTTTAAGACTGGCAGGAACCTTATTTCCCAGAAGCGTGATAACAGCTAAAGCAAATGCAATATCCGTCGCCATAGGGATACCCCAGCCGTTTGCCGTATTGGTTCCCTGATTTAATACAAAATAAATGATGGCTGGCAAAAGTGCCCCACCAACCGCAGCCAAAATGGGCAGGATTGCTTTACTTGGCGATGAGAGTTCACCCTCTACAATTTCACGTTTTATCTCGAGCCCCACCAGTAAAAAGAAAATAGCCATCAAACCATCGTTGAGCCACAATAACCACGAATATTTTAAATGAACATGATCGCTCTCAAAGCCTACTTCCTTGTTCAGGAATTCCATTACACTGGCATACAAAGGTGTATTTGCAACGATCAATGCTAGAATAACACAGGAAAAAAGTATAATTCCACCTGCAAAGCTGGATTTTAAGAATTCTCTAAAGACAGTTAAATTGATAAGTTTTGACATGATTTGAATATCTAAAAACGCTTACAAAGGTTCACAAGATACGATTTTTAGGACCATTTACCGAATTCAAGCGACGATATCCCGGGCTATATCCAATGTAGCTACCCTTTTATTTTTCGAACCTAACAAATCAAATGGGAGAAACAGACATTATACATTAAATTTTTATAAAAAGCTTTGTCATTTTTTAATGAAATAATTTGGCTTTGTTGCAAAAAATACTTAGCTTGCTACTATAGTTAATAAACCGTTTATTATGTGCAAGAAGTGGATTTTCATGGTACTTCTTTTCGTGGCAAATTTTACATATGCGCAGACGACAGAGGATAAAACCCAACATTCAGGTTCCCATTACATTATTTTAGCAATCATCGCTATTATTGTCATTGTTTATATATTATACAGGAGGCAAAAGAGGAAATTTAATGAATAAGGGAGATCAGTAGATCTCCCTTATTCATTAAATTTCCTCTTTATACCCTTCTCTTTCCTATCGACCTTTCAATGCCTCACATCTTAATCCCGAATCGGTTCATTCGTTTGTGCTAATCGTTGCGATCCCGTATTTGCCGGACATGCAATATCGTCTGTTGCATCGTATACAAGCTTCTTGCCATTCAATTTTGTAATCAACTCTTGAGGGACATACACCTGAACTTTGGTAATCGCATAACCACTTGGAAAATAGCGAACATAATAACCATCGGGGTGAAGCGTCCAAATACCACTTGGCACGTCCGTACGAGGTTCAGCCATACCAGCTAAGATTGCATATTGTTCAAAATCAGCGTACGAATAGTTTCCTGAGGAAACGAGCTGCCGAATATTATTTTCCGCTTCAAAGATTGTCTGTACTGCAGGAGGCATTTGGTCTTTTGCCTTTTGGACAACATCGAATGGCAAAACGCCGAGCGCACCACCTTCCAAATGCAAAATTTGTTCAGCTGTAAGCAATTTTAAGGCTGTCTCTTTCACCGGACCCGAATAATCAATAAATTTTGTCTTCGCTATGATCGTCCACAATAGCATCTGTATGTCAGATTGTGCAACTTCCGGGTGCTTTTCAGCACTTTTCAAAATTGCAATGACTACTTCTCTCTTCTTGCCCAATGTAGGTGCATACATATATCCATCACCTTTCGAAGGCGCATAAGTACCTGCTTTCAAGCAATAGCTCTTATTGGTCATTTCAAAATGTCCAGCCTCCAATAAGTAACCATCATTGCCATTCTTTTGCAAATTTTCTAAAGGTTTATAAACAGCCGTATTTTGAAAATCGGGCATTTGCTCCCCCTTCCTATTTACATCTTCAAAACTTGTACTAATCGCTTCTGGTTCCTTTAGCAGTTTATCCAAACCCAACATTTTGCTTCCCTTGGAAGCAACGGCTTTGCTTGCCTTATCCAATAGCCCTCCAAATTGAGCCGAGGCTCCTTGGATATTAAATAAAAAAGCAACTGTAAGTATAACGACACCGGTTATTCTATTTCTTTTCATAATTGATTTCATTTCAGCTCTTGTCCACAAAAAAGAAGCCAATTTAAATCACCAACACAATATTTATAATTTATTAATTCCTTGTTTGCACACATTGCCGGATTTCACACGTCATTTCAAGATCCTCTTCATCCTTTGAAATTTCAGACCATACAGGTTTTCAAAAGAAGCTAAAAACAGTTGATTTCCCCAACATTACTCTCCGCAATTTCTCCTGAAACTGATCACCGTAAATAGTTAAAAATACAATATTAAAACGTATCTTTGCTGCATGATTAATGTGTCAAATCTCTCCCTTCGTTTTGGTAAACGTGTACTATTCGAAGATGTCAATCTAAAATTCACACCTGGAAACTGTTACGGTATTATTGGCGCTAATGGAGCAGGTAAATCTACTTTCTTAAAAATTATCTCAGGGGAAGTTGATCCTTCGACAGGTTCAGTGGCATTCACGCCAGGCGAACGCATGTCTGTTTTAAGTCAGGATCACTATGCTTTCGACGAGTTTACTGTTCTTGAAACTGTCATGATGGGTAACCAAGAGCTTTACAAAATCATGAAAGAGAAAGATGCCATTTACATGAAAGAGGATTTCTCTGATGCCGACGGCGAACGTGCCGGCGAATTGGAAAGTCTTTTTGCTGAAATGGATGGATGGAATGCCGAATCAAATGCCGCAACTTTATTGAGCAGTTTGGGTATTAAAGAAGAACTACATTATAAGTTGGTTTCTGAAATCGACGGTAACCAAAAAGTGCGCGTACTTTTAGCGCAAGCATTATTCGGTAAACCCGATATTTTGATTCTCGATGAGCCTACCAATGATTTGGATATTAATACCATTGCATGGTTAGAGGATTTTTTAGCGAGTTACGAAGCAATCGTCCTCGTTGTATCCCACGACCGTCACTTCTTGGATGCTGTATGTACGCATACAGTGGATATTGATTTTGGTAAGATGACAATCTATACGGGTAACTACTCATTCTGGTACGAATCTTCTCAATTAGCGTTAAAGCAACGTTCTGATCAAAACAAGAAGATGGAAGATAAAGTAAAAGAACTCCAGGAATTTATCCGTCGGTTCTCTGCCAATGCTTCCAAATCCAAACAGGCTACGTCTCGTAAAAAAGCCTTGGATAAGATCAATATTGACGAGATTAAACCATCCAACCGTAAATATCCTGCCATCATGTTCAATACCATGAATCGTGAACCAGGAGATCAAACGCTACAAGTTGAAGGATTAAGCAAAACGGTCAATGGCGAGGTATTCTTTAAGGATATCACGTTTATGATTAATAAAGGCGATAAAATCGCTGTTCTAGGTCCAAATTCATTGGTTACCACAGCATTTTACGATATTATCACTGGTAGAGACACCGATTTCGGCGGCGAATTCAAATGGGGCGTTACCATCACTCCTGCCGATATGCCGATTGAAAATGCCGCGTTCTTTGAAGGAAAAAGTGATAATTTGGTTGATTGGTTGAGAGAATATACAACTAACCCAGAAGCAGATGAACAGTTTATACGGGGATTTTTGGGGAAAATGTTATTTTCCGGTGAAGAGGTTATGAAGAAAGTATCTGTGCTTTCGGGAGGAGAAAAAATGCGCTGTATGTTCTCCCGTATGATGCTTCAAGGTGCCAACTTCCTGATCTTCGATGAACCAACCAATCACTTGGACTTGGAATCTATCACTGCATTGAACAATGGAATGTCTGATTTTAAAGGATCCATGTTGTTCACATCCCGTGACCACGAATTGACTGAAACTGTTGCCAATAGAATCATCGAATTGACGCCGAAAGGTATCATCGACAAATTGATGACTTACGATGAATACATTAATAGCGATGTAGTGAAAGCACAACGTGAAGAAATGTATAAATAAATAAGATAATTTATCCCAATTTAATAAAGGCTCCATAATTCATTTTATGGGGCTTTTTTGATGTCCATTAAAAAAGCACTGAGGGGTTCAGTGCTAATCGCGATTGATATGAAAGAATTGAGAAAGTTTTTATTTTACTGAACCGACGGTTTGACAATACGCCAGCCTAATTGTAAGGACACTGCACAATGATCGGATAAATCTTGGCCCTTTTCGTTTTGAAAAAGCTTTTTTTGAACCTGATAATTCTTTGCCTCAAATAGCAAATGATGATCGTTGCGATAGTAGATTTTATCAATACCTTCACAATCCTCTGTTAACTCCAACGCCGTTTTCGCTTCAAAGTTCGCTTGATGCGCAGGAATATCACCTTTGTTGCGTAAACTTACCCATGCATCTACCAAACCTAAGTCCTTCTGAAAAGAACCGATGTTATCCAGCTCGTAAGCATAATGTGCATTAAAGTCACCCATAATCAAAAGTGGTCTGCCAGCCGAATACTTTTTGATATAGGCTTTTAGCTGATTTATATTCTTCTGCCGGGCAATCGTTGCATTCTGATCATCCTGCGCTGTAGCATGTACATTATAAACATCAATAAATACTGCCTTGGCCAATTGAATTCGAGCATAAGAAAAGCCTTTAGGCGTCAGACAATCTGCACCATTGCAATCGGTCCAGCTTATTCGCTCAAACTCTACGATCGGATATTTTGAAAGTGTACTCAGCCCGTCCCCAAAAGGTACTCCACCCATATTTGCCGTTCGGTAGCTATGCTTATTTTCGCTGTAAAGAAACTTGTTGTAGTTAAAGTCCTCCTGTACATTGACAATATCAAACGCATTGATCCGATTGCCGATCGACGTAATACTGGAAGACCGCTCGGTTACAGCACTGGAAATCAATTCAGGAAGGCCAGCTATATTGTATGTTAACAAATTTAGCTTTCCGTATGTCGCCTCCGGCATAGCTGCATACACCGAATTACTAAACTTCGGCTGTTGTTTTGGCTTCAACTTAAAACCCAACATAACACCGGCAGACGCACAAATAAATAAGATGACAATCTTTCGAAAACCCTTGGGTCTAATTTTTTTTTCGAACAATAGATCTAATAGCATGGACTGAATATTTTGTTCACTCCAAAGGTACTCCACCAACATTAGCTCTATTATCATATTCAATTAATTCTACTTTTAATAATCATGCACAAATCATTAAAAACTAATAATTTATAAACACTATAATGACAAAAGGTTAATACCTGCATAGCATAGGGGTTACAGCTTTCAACTATTTTTATACAACCCCTAATAAGAATAACATGAGAAAGGTAGCCTTCTTTACAGAGATACTCGTCGAGGATTTTGACGGTGCATCACGGACAATGTTTCAGCTGATAAACCGTATAGACCAGCAGAAATTCAACTATTTCTTTATTTATGGCGGCGGCCCTACGCAATTTCGAAATTTCCATTCTTACAAGGTTCCCACATTCAAAATACCGGTCAATGACGATTATTGTCTCGCTATTCCACAGCTTATTAAAAAGAAACTTGAGCTCGCTTTAGATAAATTTGCTCCCGACATGATCCATATTGCAACTCCTTCCCTTTTAGGTTTTTTTGCATTGAATTATGCCAAACGGAAAGGTATTCCTGTCCTTACAATCTATCATACACACTTCATTTCATACATTGCCTATTATTTCAAAAACATATTACCCTTAGTCAAACCGACTGAACAATGGATGAAAAAAGCAATGAATAACTTTTACAACAAATGTGATATTGTCTATGTACCGACCAAATCCATTCTAAATGAATTACAGCAGATCGGCTTACAACAAGAAGGATTAAAACTGTGGCAAAGAGGAATAGACACAGCTCTGTTTAACCCCCAAAAAAAGAATCTATCTCAACTGCAGACCATCACAAAGAATGACAAACCAACAATCCTTTTTGTCAGTCGTATCGTCTGGGAAAAAAATATTAAAACGCTTATTGAAATTTATCAACAGATACATGCCCAAAACCTCGACTATAATTTCATTGTTGTCGGTGAAGGAACAGCCAAAATAATTGCGATGCAAGAGATGCCTAAAGCTATTTTCTTAGGAAAGAAAAGCCATGATGAGCTCGCAATTTTATATGCTTCGGCCGATGCCTTTGTTTTTCCGTCGGTCTCAGAAACGTATGGAAACGTCGTCGTCGAAGCATTAGCATCCGGACTTCCTTGTGTTATCGCCAACGGCGGAGGCTCGGCCTCCTTGATTCAGCACGGAAAAAATGGATTTAAGTGTCAACCTGAAAATGCGGCTGGATATGTTTACTACCTCAAAAAAATTCTCTCCGACGCAAGCTTAAAAAGGAATCTCGTCATTGAAGGTCTATCCTATGTTGGGCAACTGGATTGGAATAGACTAGCTGGACGCTATTTTAATGACATTGAACTATTGATAGACAAAACACAGGAAGTCGATTTGGCATGGGCAAATTAACAAACCCAAGCCAACTAATCAAAGGTGTTTTTTTACTTTTGATTCTGGCGTCCATCACGATCTTTTTAGCGAAAAGCGATTTAAATGCGTTGAAAAAAGAGCTCTTCTCTGTTGGTTATCGCTTCATCGTTATTTTGTTTACAACTTGCGCGGCCTATTTTTTAGGTACATTAGCTTGGTGGATATGTTTAGGCCCTGCAAAAAAGAAGGTCAATCTGCTCGAACTCTTTGCCGTCCGTCAAATCGGGGAAACCGTTGGACTATTCAATCCCACCAGCATTATCGGTGGCGATTTATTAAAGGCACAATTGATAACCCGTTATGACATTCCTTTAAAAGAAGGATTGAATTCGGTTGCAATATCCCGTATTACTGCCGTACTGTCTCAATTGACACTCTTTTTGATTGCTATGATTTGGTTGATATTTTCTCCTTTAAAAAATGAAATTATACGCTACGCAGGCCCAGTAATTTATATGATCTGTATGTTCTTATTTCTTTTGATGATCTTGATACTTTACTGGTTAATAGCTGCAAAAAGTCCCTCACAAACCAAGGCTTCAACAGCAACACCTTTTGGAAAAGCACAAGCGCATGTTCAGTCACTCCTTTGGAGTGTAAAAGACTTTTATAAACATCAAAATAAGGTTTTTTGGTATTCTTACTTACTTTTTGCACTACATTGGATTATTGGCAGCCTTGAATTCTATTATATTCTAAAATTTTTGGGTGTTTCAGTACAACCAATACATGGTTTAATAGTAGATATGAGCGTCATTGTGCTAAAAAGCATCGGTGCTTTTATTCCAGGACAACTGGGTATTGAAGAAATCGCCAATAAGCTCCTACTCCATATGATCGGTATTACAGGAGGTAGTATTTGGCTCAGTGCTTCATTATTACGTCGCGGCCGACAGCTCACCTGGGTAGCACTGGGTTTTATATTTTATCTATGCATCAAAAGGAAACCAGTACATGTATCCATCTGAAATAGAAATACTATTTGTCAGCCACAAATATCCCCCAAGTGTTGGCGGTATGGAAAAACAAAGCTTTGAACTGATCAATACTGCGGCTCTTTACTTGAAGGTACACACCTTAGTCTATGACAATAGGGAACCTCTTTTAGCCTTCTTCTTCCTACTGAATCGCCGCATTCTAGCCAAAATTAACGATAACCCCGGCATCAAGCTTATCCACTTTAATGATGGATTAATTGCGTCCTTCGCCTCTTTTCACAAAGGATATACCCATTTAAAACGTGCTGTCACGCTTCACGGTCTGGATATCGTTTTTCCACTTCGTTATTTTCAACGTAAGATTATACCGCGGTTTAACACTTTTGATCAGCTTATTGCCGTTAGCCAAGCCACCGCCGACGCCGCACAGTTACGCGGTATCGATCCATCCAAAATCATTGTTATACCCAACGGTGTAGATCCGATACACTGCTCCACTCAAAACAATGAACCAACCTGCGAAAGCAGGCCCTATTTTATCACTTTGGGACGCCCTGTTAAGCGGAAGGGCTTCTCGTGGTTGATGAAACATGTCATCCCCGCGATTCAGGGCGATTTCAAATTACTAATGGTGGGGCCATTCGATCAAAAACCGCAATGGAAAGAACGCCTATTGCAGCTTACACCAAAAAAGATAAATCATTTAATCACCCTATTCCTCGGATTTCCCACCGATCAAGGGGCCATCCGAAAATTACTGAAAGCATACCCCGAAAAAATTGAACATCTTGGAAAAGTTCCATTCGAACAACTGCAAAGCCTCCTGACCAACGCACAGGCCTTTTTGATGCCCAATATTGAAATGGCCGGTGATATGGAAGGCTTTGGGCTCGTCTGCCTAGAAGCTTCCACAGCAGGCACAATTGTTGTTGCCGCCGAATTAGAAGGAATTACAAGCGCCGTTACACACAATTACAATGGGCTTCTCCTGCCAAGCGAAAACCAAAACGCTTGGATCGAACAACTTCAAGCCATTTTAGAAGATCCAGTCCACTATAAAAAGCTAAGCCTACAATTTAAACAGAATACCCTAAAACAATATAGCTGGGATATTATGGCCAGATCCTATTGCCAATCATTTGCAGACTTAATTACAGCAGCAGATAAATAATTGAACGTAATACCGCATCAAGTTGACTGCTTCTGTCATCCACGCGGAAAGCTCTTCAAAAGGCATTGTTTATAGAACTTACTTGCTTGCTTGCTTGCTTGCTTGCTTGCTTGCTTGCTTGCTTGCTTGCTTGCTTGCTTGCTTGCTTGCTTGCTTGCTATACAGATAAAAGATCAATTAAATGATGAAATATGAAACAATAGATGCTTACTTCCAACGACAAGAACTCATACGGATAAATTCAACGTCTTTCAAGACGCAAAACTTTTTTATAGCGAACTGCTAACGGTCGATAAAAAATCAATTGAATCAAAGCGAAACATCCTACCAAAACAAGTCCCAATGGTGAATAAAAAGTTAGACCAATATACAGTAGTAATAAGAATAACCGCAGCATCTCAAGTGGAAAAACCCAGTCTTCATGTTCTAGAAGTCCTCCAATACAAATAACACTACAAAGAATAAATCCCCCGCCAATAACGAGTTGTATCAGTTGCTGATAATTACCATAAAGCAGAAAGAAAAAAAGAAGTGTCATCGTCAACATGGACTGAAAAAAGATATAGCGGCTTAACGCCTGCGCATGAACTTGCGGCTTAGCTCCGGCAAATATGCGCTCTTCCAGTTCTTCGCGAATTTCAGGCTGTATATCGTCAGGCTTACCGAATATAGTCCGCATTTTGTTCCCAAATCCTTTCGCCCGCTTAAATGACAAACCAATTTCAAATAAATAATGAAAATGCTGCCATAGAAAAGTATAGCGGTGAATGGGCTTTGTGAGCCCATAGACACAAGGCTCCTCCTTTTGTTCCGATATAAATGTTCCAAACAGCTTATCCCAAATAATCAGGATATCCCCATAATTCTTATCCAGATAGATTTCGTTGCTGCTATGATGCACCCGATGATGGGAAGGCGTTACAAATAGCCGCTCCAAAATACCCAAATTTCCAACAGTCTGCGTATGGGAGAAAAATGGATACACGCCATGAATCAACAGAATAGCGGTCATCATAAAGGGCGGGAACCCCAAAAGGGGGATAAAAGCCCAAAATAGCGAACGGAAAACGGCTTGAAATATGGTGATCCGGGCCGCCACCGTAAAGTTATAATCTTCACTTTGGTGATGTACAACGTGCGCAGCCCACAATAGGTTTATTTCATGGCTATAGCGATGATACCAATACCAGAGAAAATCTGTAAATAGGAAAAGTATAACCCAGGTCCAAACATTAGCTTCAATCTGAAATATCGCAAAATTTTGATACACCCAAACGAAAAAAAAGTAAAATAAACTAACGGAAAACATATCACACATACGCTCAACGATACCAACATTAAGATTTGAGATCGATTCATCAAAAGAATAAAAACGTTTCTGTTTTTTGAGGCTATACCCATATTCCAACACCATCAGAATTAAAAATAAGGGAATGATAAATGCCAAAAAATTAAGTTTTTCCGTATACATCCATTTGCTATTTTAAAGACAAACAATCTATCTGAGTCGCTATTTGATAAGATTCGTCTTTTCTGATGCCAAAAGATAAATTCTTTCAAACTCTTTATTATTAAACAATCAATTTTAAATCAGGTTTTTCAATTTATGGTTTTTCAATTGATCAAAGGTATGCTTGCTCCTGTTTAGACAAGACCAAACGCCAACCTTAAGGACTTTTCTATCGCAAAAGAAAATGCACAAAAAAAACCTCAAAAAGCTAAACACTTTTTGAGGACTTCTGACTGAACGATAACCAGTACTTTACTGAGAAGTCACCGTGATACCAGCTTACCGGACTATTTAAATGCTAATGCACACTGGACATATCGATCTGCGTCTTTCCTTGTTTGATCATCAAAACAAAGGGGACACACAGCAAAAATACCACACCCAGATACAAAAACACATCCATGTAGGATAATACAGTAGCCTGTTTCATCACGCTCATATCGAGTATCTGGTGTGCTTTGGCCAAAGCTTCATTGGGCGAAAAACCTTTCGCCTGAAAGCTCATTTGCAATTGTTGCACCCGTTGTTGCACATCAAACTTGCTTGGATCTAAATTAGCCACCAGATCGACGCGATGTTTTTGGCTATCACGGGCAATAAATGTCGTAATTAAGGCTATACCAAACGAACCACCCAGCTGGCGCATCATCCCTGTAAAGGCAGCTCCTTCACCGATTGACTTACCATGTAATGTCGATAGGGAGAGTGTCATGACAGGTACGAACAACAATCCTAAGCCAACTCCACGGAGAATTAGGGGCCAAAACATGTGCTCTGCTCCCGTATCATTGGTCATGAGACTGTACATCCAAAAACAGAAGCCAAAAAAGATACTTAGTCCTACGGCAACCATATATTTTTGGGGAACACCATTTTGGATCATCTTCCCAATAAAAGGCATCATGATACCGGTCATGATTGAACTTGGCAACAATAACAAACCTGCGTCTGTGGCCGTCCATCCCAATATCGACTGTGTATAGATTGGAATAATAAAAGTCGATCCAAACAAGCCGAAACCAAGAATAAAACTCATCACTACACCAACCTGCAAATTCTTATCCTTCAATACCCGCAAGTTAACAATGGGTTTATCATAGACCAATTCCCGCCATATAAAGAACAATAGTCCGAAAACAGACAAGATTGACAAGCCTAAAATCAAGGGATCGTCAAACCAATCATCCTGTTGTCCATGTTCCAATACAAACTGAAGGGAACCAATAAACATGATCAAAAAGATCATACCAAACCAATCCACTTCCTTTGCAGATTGCTTTTGGCTATATTTAGGACTGCGCACAAAAGATAAGGTCAACAAGGTCGCAATAATCCCTAACGGCACATTGATATAGAATATATATGGCCAGGAGAAATTATCGATAATATATCCACCTAACGGTGGGCCTAGCGTTGGACCAATAATTACCCCCATACCATAGATAGCCTGAGCCATACTACGTTTTTCCTTCGGGTAACTCTCTGTAATAATGGTCTGCGCTGTTACTAACAACGCTCCCCCGCCCATCCCTTGTATAAAACGAAATGCAACAAGCTCCCAAATATTGGTCGCGTTACCACATAAAAATGAAGATACTGTGAATATGATAATAGACGCAGCAAAGTAATTTCTCCGTCCAAATTGTTGGGACAACCAGCTGGTCATCGGAATCACAATTACGTTGGCGATTGCGTAAGCCGTGATAACCCATGCCACATCTGTCAAGGTCGCCCCCAACGAACCTTTCATGTCGTTCAGAGCCACGTTGACGATGGTTGTATCCACGATTTCCAACAGCGCACAAAGCACCGCTGTAATCGTGATTACAACACGTCGAAAACCATATTCAACCAGACTATCTTGTTGATTTAAATTTTCCATAGTTATTGAACATGCACATCTACGTCAGCATTCATGCCCGGTCTGAGCAAAGCCACATTTTCTGCTTTATTGTCTTTTGTCAATTTGATTTTTACAGGTAAACGCTGAACAGTCTTCACAAAGTTACCAGTCGCATTATCTGGCGGCAATAAAGAAAAACGCGATCCTGTCGCCGGTGAGAAAGAATTTACTTCACCTTCAAATTCGATATTAGGATAAGCATCCACTTTGATCCCCACCTTTTGACCAGGCTTCATTTTTTCCAATTGCGTCTCTTTAAAGTTGGCTACTACCCAAGTTTCAATATTATCGACAATGTAGAATAAAGACTGACCTGGATTGACCATTTGTCCAGGCTGAACCTTAATGTTGGATACCTGACCATCCACAGAAGCCAGTACCGCGGTATAAGAAAGGTTCAATTTAGCCGCCTCAAGCTGTGCATTCGCTCTTTTTATATTCGCCTCAGCAACAGAAGTTTGTTTTGAAGCCACTGTAGTCTTACTGACGATTGCATTACGTTGCGACGCACTGGCATTGCGTTGCTGTTGCAAAATTTCAACCTGCTTGTCGGCTTCCAATTTCGCAGTCAATGCCTGCTCGTACTGCTGTTTTGTAATGGACTGGTTATTGTATAAGTTTTGGTAGCGGATATAATCATTGTTCGCTTGCTTAGCACGAATACGTGCCGCATCGATGCTGCCTAAATTGGATTGGATCGTTGCATCTGAGATCGCCACATTAGCCGAAGACGCAGATACATCTGCCTTTGAAACATCAAAGCTACTTTGAGCTGCTGCCAAGGCTGCTAATGCCTCGTCCACACGAACCTGATAGTCTTGACTCTCAATGGTAAATAACGTATCCCCTTTTTTAACCAAATCATTGTCCTTTACATAGACTTTAGCGATAAAACCACCCACCCGTGGAATGATCGGGCTCATGTTTTTCTCTACCTGCGCATCGTCTGTAGTCTCATGCGCCTGGCCATGCATATATTTATACGCCCCATAAGCCCCTCCGAAGATGACCAATGCAGCCAAAACAATTGTAAATTTTTTATTTGTACCTTTTTTTTCAGGTGCGTTTTCTACTGTATTTTCCATGTCTAGATTAATTGCTATTTAATGTTTAAAGACCCATTTGCTAACAGCAGGTCGTAATATTTTTCAATGGTGTTTGCTTTGCTGATTGCCAGATTGATCTTGCTTTGCAGCTGCTGTACGTCTGCGGTCAACAAGTCGTCGGTATCTGCGATACCATTATCGTACTTATCTTTGGTGATCCGATAATTTTCAACAGCCTGATCCACCGCCTGATGATAGACCACATCCTGCTTTTGTGCCAGCATATAGTTTTCATTGGCCTGTTGAACCTGCACTTTTACCTTGTCATTTAATAATTCAATATGCTCATCAATTTCCTTGATACGGTTTTTTGCCACATTCACTTCTCTTTTATTTTTGTAAAGCGAACCGATATCGTAAGAAACGCCGATGCCAACCATGGCAGCATTCGTCACGGTAACCACCTTTTGAAGACCAAAAGCATTGTATCCAGCTGTTGCAGCAACAGTTGGCATGGCAGCCGCTTTTGTTACTTTCAACTGATCTTCAGCAACCAAACGTTGCGATTCCATCGATTTTAGATCTGAGCGCGAGGTTTTTGCTGCATCATATGATGCTTTTAAGCCCAAATCCACACCTGTGACTTCGCCCAAATTGATCTGATCCAGTTGGGTATCTTCATCAATTTTCAAGAAATTAGCCAATTGATAATTCAGCACCTTGATATTTTTCTGTGCTTCCTGAAGCGAAACCTGATAGTTTGAAAGCTGCAGTTCTGCTTTTAATAAGTCATTACGTGCGATCAAACCATTATCCAACATCGCTTTAAAATCCGAAACACGTTGCTCCGACTGCTTAATATTTTCAGCAATCAACAAATTGGTTTGCTGAGCCTTATAAAGACTCAAATAAAGATTTACTGCACGTATAGCCAATTGTTCTTTGCTCGCTACAGCATTGTATTCCTCGGCTTTCAATACATCCTTTGCAATATCAATGCCGCCCTTAATTCTGCCACCGGTATAGATTGGCATACTCACCGAAGCCTGACCCAACCACAATTGGTTTGCAGCGATATCTGGAGCAGATCCCCCCTCACCTAAAGCCAACTTTAAATTCACATTTGGTGTGGTCATAGCCATGTATTGTCCACTCAATTTTGCATCGGGAAGTTGTTTCGATTTGGCCGTTTCCACCTCGAGCTGCCTACCCAATATCTTGGTGTCGGCAGACTTCGCTTCCACGCTTTGATTTGCGGCCAAGTGAATTATTTCTTCCAAAGTCATGTGCTTGTTGTCCTGTGCCAACAAACCCATGGGACTTAAAAGCAATAAAGCACTCAAATTGGCCAACTTATTTTTCATATGTCAATAAAGCTTTAATTGTTGTCTGTATAAATTCTGTTAAAGTTGTTTCTATATAATTTGCATATTCTTCATCGTTATCGATATGCAACTGATCTTGCAAAAAGCAATGATTCATTTGGAAATTCATAAAAGTTCCCATCATCATCGAATGGATTAAAATTGGATCATATCCACCTTTGAACACCCCCTGTTCTACACCTTCATTGATCACGGAAGAAATAACCTCCAGGTTATGCAATTTGAGCTTCCTGAATGCTTCAGAGATCAGCATCCGCTGTTTTAGTGAACTTTCAATGGTAATGATATGATACAGCTTACGATGCGAATTCATCGATTTAATTGATCTATCTACCATCGCGTCTATTTTGTCCAGCGCATTGTCAATAAGCGCCAACTCATCCACATTGATCATAAAATCAGGAACACGCCACTCAAAAAACGTATCCAGCAACTTGTCCTTTGATCCAAAATAATAGTTGATCATTGCAACATTTACATTCGCTTCGTTGGCAATATCACGCACGGAAGTCCCATCAAACCCTTTTGTTGCAAAAAGACGCTCAGCTGCAAGTAAAATATCAATCTGTTTCTCGTTAAATTCCATTTTAAACCTCGATCTTTTAAAGATACCATCGCATATTCATAGCGATAATAAAAGACGTTCTCGCTAAATGCGCGACAAAGTTAAACAAACGTTTAATTTAAACAAGTGTTTAATTATTAAATTTGTGTAAAAAAAAACACCATTTCTGGTGTTTTTGCTGTTGGATGGAATTAGTTAAGTATCCGATAGATCATTTCTTTTAAAATCTCTTCGCTATTGAAATTGCTCGGTACATTGACACCTTTGGATTTTAAATCCGTATCTTTCAACACATTAAGCACATCGAAAGTTTTCCGTCTATTGTAATTCCGTGCAGCAAGCTCGTATTCTTTCAGAAAGAAAGGATGTACCCCCAGTTCTTTTGCCGCGACGGATTTGTCTATCAGATAATGGTATTTGAGAATCTTCGTGAAGTAGGTGGCAATTTGTCCAATAACCATCACCAGTGGATTATTTTTGGGATTGGCGACAAAATAATCGACGATCTGATACGCTTTTAGGGCATTACGTTTAGCCAATGCAGTATTTAATTCAAAAACATTATAATCTTTGGAGATACCTATATTGCGTTCAACATCTTCCATGCTTATCTCTTGGCTCTTTGGAACATTAAGCATCAGCTTGTCCAGTTCATTCGACACTTTGGACAGGTCATTACCAAGATAGTCTGCAATCATCACCGCAGCTTGCGGATGAATGCGCCAGCCCGCATCTTTCACATACGTCCCAATCCAGGGGCCAACCTTATCGTCGTATAGTTTGGCCGCATCAACAACTAGTCCCTTTTTTTCAAAGACTTTATAGACCTTTTTGCGTTTGTCAAATTTCCCATGTTTAAAACAGAACACAAGAATGGTTGTCGGTGTAAGATGCTCCAGGTATTTAGTTAACAGTTCTTCCGTATCCGATTTCCATTTCAGCTCCTGCGCTTCCTTAATAATAATCACCTGATAATCGCTCAACATGGGATACCGTTTTGCTGCATTGACAATGGTAGATATATCAATATCTTTTCCATAGAAAATCGATTGATCAAAACCCTTTTGTGCTTCGTTCAATACCGTCGCTTCCAATGCGTCGGCAATGGTATCAATGAAATAACTCTCCTCCCCTTGCAATAAATACACTGGTTTAAAAGACCTGTTCTTAATATCAGATAAGATCGGATTTATGTTCATATGCAAAAACTATCGATAGTATTTATTTTCCCTGGGCCCAATTAAGCTCTTTACACGCGGCAACTTGTCTAAAGTTGCTATGGAGTACCCGGTCTATTTATTTATTTTTTCACTGCAGATCGGTTGCCCCATTACTTTCCCGCATCCAAACAATCTGCTACAGTCTAAAATGTCCCATGTTATTGCATCTTCACATGGTGTATCTAGTTCGACTATGGACATTTTATAGGAAGCAAAATTACGATTTTAATGGCAATTTAAGCGAGTAACCTCGCCGAATTAACGCTTTTATAATTGATTCATGTACGACCATCACTTTAAGCTATTGGTTTAAAGCCATGAACATTTAGCACCACAACTTCCACAATTCTGGTCAAGCAATACGGCCACAAAAGCAGACCTGAGGTTTTTTACAAAAAATCATCTTCGTCAGCAAAAAAACACCATATTTCATGCCTGATGAATGTATTTTTTTTGCTAAAATTTTAGTATATTTGTGTATGTTTTCACCGACTCCACTGAACTTACCGCCGTATCAAGCTAAAATATCTAAAAAGAACAATGCGATTTATATATTTGATGAGCTCAGAAAAAAGGATCTGGTATTAACACCGGAAGAATGGGTTAGGCAGCATTGGATCAACTATTTGTCGCTCATGAAAAATTATCCCAAGGCACTGATGCACATCGAAGGCGGTTTGAAATTAAATAACCTGCAGAAACGAAGTGATTTGTTAATTTATAACAGCAGCGGGCATAAGGTGGTCTTAGCCGAATTTAAGGCACCTCATATAAAAATTACACAACAAGTATTTGAGCAAATTGCAAATTATAATACAGTTCACCGTATACCATACCTGCTAGTAAGCAACGGTATGAATCATTATTATTGTAAAATTGATTTTATCAAAAAGTCTTACGAATTTTTGGAAGACCTCCCCAACTACAACGAAATTGACTAAGGAGCTATGCATGAAATAGATAAAAATTAATCCGGAGATTCAGTCTCCCTTAGGTCTTGAACGGGGAGCACCGAAAAAATGTAAAGTAGATGTAAAACATCTTTTCAATTTATTTGATTTTTAAAATATAGTTTTATATTAGTCCTACAGAATAGAAAAAATAAAAAGATGAATATAGATAAAAACGAATTCAGAAAATATGCAGTAAAGCATCACCGTATTGGAAGTCAACATGTTGATAGCTTCATTGCGCGTACAGAGACTAGCATTCCGACAAACCTTACGCCTTACATCGTTGAAGAACGTCAACTGAACGTTGCACAAATGGATGTATTCTCACGTTTGATGATGGACCGTATCATATTTTTAGGAAGCGGTATTGACGATCAGGTTGCCAATATTATTCAGGCACAGCTCTTGTTCTTACAGTCTACCGATGCACAACGTGATATCCAGATCTACATCAATTCACCAGGTGGAAGCGTATACGCTGGACTAGGAATCTACGATACCATGCAATATATTACGCCAGATGTAGCAACCATCTGTACCGGTATTGCAGCATCTATGGGCGCTGTTCTTTTAGTTGCTGGTGCAAAAGGCAAACGTGCAGCCTTACGCCACTCACGCGTCATGATTCACCAACCTTCCGGTGGCGCTCAAGGAGTTGCAGCCGATATGGAAATCAACTTACGTGAGATGATGAAATTAAAAGAAGAATTATACACCATTATTTCAGATCATTCTGGACAAACTTACGAATGGGTAGAAAAATCTTCCGATCGCGATTACTGGATGCGGGCTAATGAGGCCAAAGAATTTGGTATGATTGACGAGATTTTACTTCCAAAGAAGGAGATTATTAAATAACAATGGCAAAGAATAACGATAGAGACATTCATTGTTCGTTTTGTGGCATAAGCAAAAATGAAGCCCAGATGCTTATTGCTGGCAACGGTGCGCACATCTGTGACCGTTGTATCCAGCAGGCAGGCGAAATCTTGGCAGAAGAATTAAAACAACGAAAAAGTAAAACTTTACAGACAGCTTTAAAGTTGATCCGTCCTTTGGAGATTAAAACCCACTTGGACCAATATGTCATCGGTCAGGATGATGCCAAAAAAGTAATTTCAGTAGCCGTTTATAATCACTATAAGCGTTTAAATCAGAAAGTGGATAAAGACGAGATCGAAATCGAAAAATCCAATTTGATTATCGTGGGGGAAACAGGCACTGGTAAGACCTTGCTGGCAAAAACTGTCGCCAAGATACTTAATGTACCTTTCTGTATTGTGGATGCTACAGTATTGACCGAAGCAGGTTATGTAGGGGAAGACGTCGAAAGTATATTGACGCGTTTACTGCAAGCGGCAGATTACGATGTGGCTTCCGCTGAGCGTGGTATCATCTACATCGATGAGATTGATAAAATCGCACGTAAAAGCGACAATCCTTCTATTACGAGAGATGTATCGGGTGAAGGTGTGCAGCAAGCTTTACTGAAGATTCTCGAAGGTACAGTTGTCAACGTTCCACCGCAAGGCGGCCGTAAACACCCTGATCAAAAAATGATCGCGGTTAATACAAGCAATATCCTATTCATCTGTGGTGGGGCATTCGACGGTATTCAAAAGAAAATAGCAAACCGTCTGCGTACCCAGACAGTAGGTTATAAAATGAACGAGGACGAAGAAGAAATTGACTTGAACAATTTGTACAAGTATATTACACCGCAAGACTTAAAGAACTTTGGATTAATTCCAGAGCTGATTGGTCGTCTTCCTGTATTAACTTACTTAAACCCGCTGGATAAGGAAACCTTGCTGAGTATTCTGACTGAGCCAAAGAATGCTTTGGTAAAACAATATAAAAAGCTGTTTGAATACGAAGGTATTGAGCTAAAATTTGATCCTGACGTTTATACGTTTATTGTTGATAAAGCTGACGAATTTAAACTTGGCGCCAGAGGCCTACGCAGTATATGCGAAGCCATTATGCTGGATGCCATGTTTGAAATTCCGTCAACGAAAGAGCAGACGGGACAGAAAGCATTGGAAATCACGCTAGACTATGCGAAGAAGAAATTCGAAAAGTCTGATTTAAAAAAGCTTAAAGTTGCTTAAAAAAATCCCGTTCGCTGAACGGGATTTTTTTTTAGAAAAGAATTAAAAATCTTATATTACAATAATAACATAGCCATAACGGAATGTTGACAGGAAGATAAGAGATTCAAGAAATTAAATTTAATGACTATGACAACAAAGAAAAGTGCAAAGAATACCGTAAATAGTCCGATCACACCAGGTTTAAAAACCAAAGAAGAAATCGTGAACAACTGGCTTCCCCGTTATACCGGAAGACCTTTGGAAGAGTTCGGGGAATATATCCTTTTAACGAACTTTTCGAAATATATACACCTATTTTCTGAAATGCATGATAATGCGCCTATTTATGGAGAAGATAAACCGATGCAATCCGTCACTGCCGGAGGCATCACCATTATCAATTTCGGGATGGGAAGTCCAATGGCCGCAACCATTATGGATTTATTATCAGCAATTGCACCAAAAGCAGTGCTATTTTTAGGTAAAACCGGTGGAATCAAGAAAAAAATTCCTGTAGGCGAATTGATTCTTCCAATAGCCGCTATCCGCGGTGAGGGAACTTCCAATGACTACTTTCCACCCGAAGTACCTTCATTACCCGCCTTCGCCATGCAAAAGGCCATATCCACGACAATCCGGGATCACCAACGTGACTACTGGACAGGAACAGTATACACCACAAATAGACGAGTTTGGGAACATGATAAAGCCTTCAAAAAGTATTTAAAATCAATCCGTGCCATGTGCGTGGATATGGAAACCGCAACGATATTCAGTGTCGGATTTGCCAATAAGATTCCAACAGGTGCTCTGTTGCTGGTTTCGGATCAACCAATGGTACCCGAAGGAGTCAAAACGTCTGTCAGTGATGTAACAGTTACAGCAAAATATGTAGAAGCACATATCAGCATAGGTATTGATGCTTTAAAACAGCTTATCAATAACGGATTGACCGTGAAGCACCTTAAATTTTAAGCTGTATTTCAGCCAACATCATATTTTCCCTTTCTAGGAAAATATGATGTATCCCTCCCCATAAAACCATAACTATCAAAACCTTAAAACTATTAACTATTATTTTTGATTAATAATTGAACGCTTATTAACTAAAATTTGAGGTGTTAACAAATGTTAATCTTCACAATAATTAAACGATTTGTCGTTTATATTGTAATATTCATATTACTCAACACATATATCGTAAAAATTAATCAAGCATTGTGAAGAAAAAAACATTATCTATTTTTAACGTAACCTTTTTGATTTGTTCAGCCTTAGCCACACAGGTAAGTTGTTCTTCAAGTTCTTCAAAAGAAAATAAAACCAAAGAAAAAAACGTAGCCTTGCCAGTCTATACCGTCACTAAATCTGACGCCACCACCATCAAGGATTATTTGGGAACCATAGAAGGTAAAGTTAACGTGGAGGTCCGCCCACAGGTCGAAGGGCTGCTTCAGGAAATTTATATCGATGAAGGCTCATTTGTTCAAAAAGGCCAGAAACTGTTCAAGGTAGACCCCTCTACTTACCAAGAAAATCTCAATAACATGGTTGCTACGGAGCAAGTCGCCAAAGCCAAACTTAAAAATGCACAGCTCGAAGTCGACCGGTTGAAACCGCTGGTTCAAAACGACGTTATCTCCGATGTCAGACTGGCGTCGGCAAAATCAGATTATCAAGTAGCCAAGGCAACGTTGGACCAGGCCATCGCAGCCGTACGTTCAGCGCAGATCAGCAAAGATTTTACAGTGATCACCGCTCCGGTAAGTGGTTACATTGGCCGCATTCCAAAGCGTATTGGAAATTTGGTATCAAAAGGCGATAAAGAACCCCTTACCTATCTTTCAGACATCCAGGAAGTGTATGTATATTTCTCCATGAATGAATCTGACTTTCTTTATTTTTCCAAAGCACAGGCAAAAAAAGATAGCTTGGAAGGGAAAAAATACAACCAGAATCAAAAGCTCGTATTTCCAGAAGTTACTTTAGTCCTCGCAGATGGTGAGGAATATTCAAAAAAAGGTATTGTCGACGCCGTCAATGGCCAGATTAACCGAACTACGGGAGCAATCTCTTTGCGCGCCACCTTCCAAAACCACGACAACATACTTCGATCCGGAAGTAGCGGCACCCTTAAGATTGCCGAAGTAAAAAAAGACGTTCTTCAAATTCCGCAGATAGCCGTCAATGAATTGCAGGATAAAACCTTTGTCTATATACTGGACCAAAACAATAAGGCGCAAAAACGAAATATCCAACTGATGGGCAAAAGTAAAAACAATTATATCGTCTATACAGGCCTCAAGGAAAACGATCGCGTTATTACCAGCGGATTTGACAAATTAACCGACGGTTCACCAGTGACCCCGATTTTACAGAAATAATTATCGATCATTTTTGCATACTACCCGGTGCCAGGCATACTGTGCACCAAAAGTAGCGTGTTTAAAATTCTATGTATATGCTAAAAACATTTATAAATAGGCCTGTATTAGCTACGGTGGTTTCTATTATCCTGGTTATCTTAGGCTTGGTGGGCCTAAAACTCCTGCCTGTCTCGCGCTTTCCAGAAATTGCCCCACCAAGTGTGCTTGTTTCACTAAGTTATCCCGGTGCTAATGCGGAAACCGTAGCAAAAAGTGTTTTGCTGCCTATCGAAGAAGCCATCAATGGTGTAGAGGATATGACCTATATCAAGTCGTCTGCCTCCAATTCAGGATCGGGAAGTGTATCGGTGTACTTTAAGACAGGTACCAATCCTGATATTGCTTCGGTCAACGTACAGACACGGATTTCCAAAGCAATCAGTTCCATTCCTGCCGAAGTAAATGAAGCCGGCATCACGGTCATGCCTCGGCAAACCGGTGTCATCATGACCATCAATCTCTACTCCGATCACCAGGATAGCGCCTACGATGAAACCTTTCTCCAGGCTTATGCACAGATTAACCTGATGCGACCTTTGCTGCGTGTCGATGGCGTAGCTCAAGTTTCCCGTTTGGGGGCCAGGGATTATGCGATGCGCCTTTGGCTGAACCCAGAAAAACTAGCCCTTTATAACCTCGTTCCACAAGATGTTATGAATGCTATAAAAGATCAAAACTTTGAGATTGCCCCAGGCAAATTTGGAGAAACCTCGGATGAAGCTTTCGAAACAGTGATCCGTCATAAGGGGCGTTTCACCACACCGGAGGAATTCCAGAGTATTGTGATCAAAACCAACACCGACGGTTCAGTGCTCTATTTAAAAGATGTGGCCCGGGTAGAATTCGGAGCTACAAATTTAAGCAGCGACAACAAGGTGAATGGCCATCCCGGTCTTACACTCAACTTAACACAGACCAGTGGTTCCAACGCCCATGATATCGATATTGCTGTCAGAAAGGTTCTTGAAGAACAATCAAAAACATTTCCAAAAGGCCTACACTATGAGGTGACCTATTCAGTACGTGATCAGATCGACGAATCGATCAACCAAGTGGAGCACACCCTTTTTGAGGCGTTTATCCTGGTATTTATTATTGTCTTTATCTTCCTGCAAGATTTTCGATCCACCCTGATTCCGGCAATTGCAATCCCAGTTTCCTTGGTGGGAACCTTCTTTTTTCTGCAGCTTTTTGGATTTTCGCTCAATGTCCTCACGATGTTTGCCCTGGTGTTGGCTATTGGAATCGTAGTGGATGACGCCATTGTCGTCGTCGAAGCTATCCATGAAAAAATGCACAGCACAGGATTGAAACCCAGAGCCGCAACATTGTCGACGATGTCCGAAATTACGGGAGCCATCCTGTCAATAACCATGGTCATGGCTGCTGTATTTTTGCCTGTAGGATTTATGGAAGGGCCAGCAGGTATTTTCTATCGCCAATTTGCCTATACCTTGGCAACGGCGATTCTGATTTCAGCACTCAATGCCTTAACTCTAAGTCCAGCCTTATGTGCTCTCCTACTGAAAGCCCCGAAACAGCATACCAATCAAGAAAGCAGCAAAATCAATCAATTTAAAGATCGTTTCTTTAAAGCATTCAATACGTCTTTTGATCGGCTGACGGCCCGTTATGTCGCTATTGTAGAAATACTGATCAAGAATAAAAAAATAGCCTGGGCAGGCTTAATTTTAATTACAGCACTTGGCATCGTGTTCATGATTAAAACGCCCAAAAGTTTTATTCCGACCGAAGATGATGGCTTTATTACATATAACATTGCCCTCCCTCCCGGCGCTTCATTGAGTCGGACTACTGAGGTTCTTCATCGTGCCGATAGTATTTTAAAGAAAAGACAGGACATCAATGGCATGACAACAGTCTCTGGTTTTAATGCCCTGGACGGAAGTTCGAGCCCGGCATTTGCTGCTGGTTACATTACCTTAAAACCACATGCCAAACGCGAGCACATCAAAAACATTAATGCGTTTATGGATACCATTAGGCATGATCTATCCCAGATCAATGAAGCAACGTTTACGGTGTTCCCCCGACCTACCGTACAGGGTTTTGGAGACTTTGCCGGCATTGAAATGGTTCTTCAGGATCGGATGGGTGGTGACATTCGGGATTTCAACACCATTGCAGATACCTTTATTAACCAGCTCAATACGCTGCCTGAAATTCGCAGCGCCTACACAAGCTTTAAATCAAACTTCCCTCAATATGAAGTAAATATCGATGCCGTAAAGGCAAAATCGCTGGGCGTCGAAATCAAAGATCTTATGTCTACAATACGGTCTTATTTTGCACGTGTACAGGCGAGTGATTTTAACCGGTTTGGTCGCCAATACCGCGTTTATGTTCAATCGGATTTCGACTTCCGGAAGGATCCCGAATCCTTCAATTCTATTTTTGTGCGGAATAGTAAAGGCGAAATGGTTCCTATTAACACCATATTAACTTTAGAAAAGACGGTGGGTCCGGAAACCATTACACGCTACAATCTGTACAACGCGATAGCGGTTAATATTACGCCAGCGGAAGGCTACAGTACTGATGATGCCATGCAGGCAATCCAAAAATTGGCCGACAATAAACTTCCGGGTAATTACGGTTTTGAATGGACGGGCATGAGCTATGAAGAAAGTCAGTCCGGTTCGCAGACGATCTTGATTTTTGCGCTTAGTATCCTATTCGTCTACTTCCTGCTTTCGGCTCAATACGAAAGCTATATCCTTCCTTGGGCAGTACTATTGTCCATACCAGTCGGCCTGATCGGCGTTTTTACCGTGATCAACCTGGTGGGACTTCAAAACAATATTTATGTGCAAGTCGGACTCATTATGCTCATTGGCCTCTTGGCCAAAAATGCGATTCTGATCGTGGAGTTCGCTGTCCAGGAGCGAAAAAATGGCAAAAGCATTGTCGAAGCAGCCATTAGTGGTTCAAAACTTAGGTTAAGGCCAATCTTGATGACCAGCCTGGCTTTTGTTGCAGGGCTGATACCCTTGATGTGGACGGTTGGCCCCTCGGCAATCGGTAACCATTCGATCAGCTTCAGCGCCGCCGGCGGCATGCTCTTTGGTGTAGCATTCGGCATCTTTATCATCCCCGTACTCTTTGTTGTTTTCAAAAGTCTGGATGAAAAACTACATGATAAACTAGCTAAAGAAGAGGAAGAATAATGAAAAACATACAAAAATACCTTTCGGGAATATCGATCATCATTGGCCTCTTAGGCCTGATGAATGCCTGTAAGATCGGCAAAGATTATGTGCAGCCCAAACTCAAACTTCCGGAAAACTTTCGTGGCGATACGCTGGATTACTTCGGAGATACCTCCAGTATGGGCCTGATCCATTGGAAATCCTTCTTTCATGATCCCACATTGAAGCTATTGATTGATTCTGCCTTAGCCAATAACTTTGAAATGAAAACTGCACTGCTCAACCTGCAGATTTCAACGCGAGTCTTAGCGCAGAATAAAGCCAACTACCTGCCGAGTGTAAATGCAACAATTGCCAATGGAAACCGTACCTGGCGATCAAAGGACTTTGGTAGTGGTCCTCTGACTAAATACTACGATCATAAGGATGAAAAAGCGCCGCAAAATATGTTCGTCTATCAATCCATGTTTGGCTCTGATATTAATTTTAGCTGGGAAGTCGATATCTGGAAGAAAATAGGAAGCAAACAAGAACAACTCTTAGCCGAGTATTTGGATACACAGGAGGCAAAAAATGCGATACAGACCTCGATCATAACAGCTGTGGCAAAAGGTTACTTCAATCTCTTGATGCTCGATGCCAAAATTGAAGTTGCCAAACGGAACGTCCAATTAAACGACAGCACTCTCCGCATGATCAAGCTCCAATATGAAGCTGGTGAAATCACCGCCTTGGCGATCCAACAAACACAATCACAACGCCTATTGGCAGCCTCCCTCGTTCCCGAAATCGAAAAGGAAATTGCCATCCAGGAAAATGCGCTGCAGACACTTACCGGAAAATTACCCGACAGCATCAAAAGAGGAACTTCTTACGAGCATCTCTTCGCGGAGAGCAAAGACATCTCCCTGGGGTCCCCAATCGAGATTGTCCGCAATAGACCAGATATCCGATCATCTGAATTTCAACTGATGGCAGCCAATGCGAATGCGAATATCCAACAGGCTATGCGTTATCCGTCATTGACCGTGGGCGGCGTATTGGGGGTAAATAGTATGCTCCCTAAAAATTGGTTTAATATCCCTGGCGCATTGCTTGGTGGAATAACTGGAAATTTAACCACGCCTATTTTCAAAAACAAAACATTGAAAACACAGTATGAGGTTGCTAAATTGGAACGTGATAAAGCCGAAATCCAACTGCAACAAAAAGTTGTCGAGGCAGTCGCCGAAGTCTCTAATGCAGTGGTCACAGTCGACAAGCAACGTGAACAATTAGCTTTGGCTAAAGAAAGGGTCGATAACGCGCACCTGGCAGTTAAAAACGCAGGTCTACTCTTTAAAAGTGGGTATGCCACCTATCTAGAGGTCATTACCGCGCAAAGTAATGCCCTTAATAGCGACCTGGATCTCGTCGAATTACGACAACAGCATTTAGATGCATTTGTAGACCTGTATCGTGCGCTCGGTGGAGGTTGGAGATAAGGATTTAAAACTTTATTTTTGTGGTATGACTCCAGAAGAATTACAACACTATTTTCAATCCAAAGACTTGCCCGAAACGCTGGAAATACAGCAAGATATGCAGGTCTTCGACGTTCAGCGTTTCTTGAGCACAAGCTTCATCCATGTAAGCTTATGGAAAAAAGATTTAAGCAAATGTCCATCCTGGATTAGACTGCTGAAATTCAAGGATGCCTTAGAAGCAAAAGAAGAAGCCTAACATCTGTTAGGCTTCTTCTTTATTTATACGTTCTATAGGCTGGGCGCAAGTTGTTTCATTAATAAAGGCATCTGTTCTTTCGAAAAAATCTCTTCTGCCCCGGCGTCCCGCAATTCCATCCGCTCATTCTCATCACTGCTCGAAGTCAACCCAAATATTCTGATCGAGGGAAATCTTTCTTTCACAATTTTTGCCGTTTCTATTCCGTTTAATACAGGCATATGCAGGTCTAATATACATATCTCAGGAAGCTCATGCTCGTTTTCATGGAGGTAGTCGATCAACTCCCTGCCATTGGATGCACAATAAACCAAATCCAATAAATGTGATTGAGCCATCGCTCGCATCAACACATGATGAATCATCGCATCATCTGCGTAGACAATCGTACATCTATCTTTGGTATCCATTTGAATAAGCTGTCATTTAGTAATTATAAAAACAATATTATATAAATATGTAATAAAATAAAAAATACAGAAAAAAGTTAGCAATAATTATGTTATTATACAAATTTTATTTCAAAATGTCCAATATTAACAATCCAACAAACTTTTAGTTTGATTTATATAATAAGAACATCATAGGTAGCAATCTCTTCGCGTCAACAACGCTAGAAAAGATGTGGTAAAGAGAAAAGAAGACCGGTAGATTATCTCCTAAAAATCATCTTCAATAATTTCGGCCACTCTTCCTATTTGGCCGTCCGTCAACCTGACTTTAATCCCCCTCGAATGATAAGAGGACGATGTTAGCAAGTCCTTCACAATGCCTTCTGTTAGATTTCCCGTACGCTGGTCCTTTTTTAAGATTATATTCACCAACATACCTGGCTTTACATCTGCTCTATTTCTTCCATCCATGGTCAAACTTAGATAAATAGTTTTTTAAATGCAATATAAAAAATCATTTATTGTTGGAAAGACCTTCATCCTGAATGCAGGAAAAAGCGTATTGAAGTGAATGCAGGGCTATTGCATACATAAATGTTACAAATCAAATGTAAAGACCTTTTCCTGCTAGCACTGTCATATCACAAAAAATGGTCGGAAGAAATTCCGACCATCGTTGGCTTTTAGCTTTTTTTTAGAAATAGTCACCGTCAGCATTGACCGGCGACCGTTGATTTATTTAAATAACTTAAAGATATCGTTTCCAAATATAAAGACCATCAAGGCCAAAAGAATGAAGAAACCGACCATTTGTGCTTTTTCTAGGAATTTTTCACTCAATGGCTTGCCTTGAATCATCTCAACCAACAAGAACAACACGTGACCGCCATCCAAAGCTGGAATAGGCAATAGGTTCATAAATGCCAATGCCATAGACAACATCCCTACTAAGGACCAAAAACGGATCCAGTCCACTTCCGTGCCAAACAGAGTTGCAATGCCAATAGGGCCAGATAATGCTTTATCAGCACGCACTTCGCCTTTGAAAATTTTACCAAATCCTTTGGCGTTATCGGTAATCACTGTAAACGCTTTCTTTGCACCGATCGGAAACGCCTCCATCAAGGTATATTGCGTTGTAAACGATTTGATGGAATAATCACGATTGATCCCTATTCCCAGCATGGCATCTGCAGGAACAATTCCTTGCAAGGAAACTTCGGCCCCTTTGCGTAAAACTTTAATCGCAACCGTTTTATTGCTGTTCGCTTTTATTTGCGCCTTAAATTGATCGAAGAAAGGAACCTGTGTATCGTTTACGGCAATAATGCTATCGCCTTTCACAAACCCCATTTTACTTGCCACCGAACCGGGAGCTACTTCAGCAACACTGGTCGTTTTAACCCGTGGCTCGATAAACTTCTCTCCTTTTTTGTCGGAAAGCGTGTTTAATAAATCAGCGGGGACTTTGACTTCTGCTGTAGCTCCATCACGCTCAACTGTAAGTGCAACTCCCCCCATCAATACTTTAGAACTGATCAGCTCCGAGTAATTTTCGATACGGTGACCGTCTATTGCAATCACTTTATCGCCAGCTTTCAAACCAATAGATTCACCAATGGACCCAGGCACAATACCGTTTACCAGCTGATCCATTTTAATGTCTGTATTGCCCATTTTAAAAGTCAGCATCCAAAAAACAACAACACCGACGACAATATTGACAATAATACCGCCTAACATGACGATTAAACGTTGCCAAGCTGGTTTTGATCTAAATTCCCAAGGTTGTGGCTCCCCCTTCAATTGCTCCGTATCCATCGATTCATCGATCATACCCGCAATCTTGACATAACCGCCTAAAGGCAACCAGCCAATACCATATTCACATCCTTTATAATTGAATTTAAATAATTTCACTCCCCAAGCATCAAAGAACAGATAAAACTTTTCCACCTTGATACCAAATGCACGTGCTGCTAAGAAATGTCCTAACTCATGTAGAACAATTAAAATTGACAAGCCTAAAATCACTTGTCCGACCATAATTAAAACACCCATGTATGCTTTTTAAAATTTAATCTTTGATTATTTCCTTTGTTATTAACCTTGCGACACGATCCGTCTCCAGATAATCATCCAGCGTCGGTGTCGCAATGAATTCTACTTTATCTAATGTCTGTTCAATAATATCACTCATCTCCAAAAAACCAACTTGATCTTTCAGGAAGGCATCCACAACCACTTCATTGGCCGCATTTAATACACAGCTTCTATTTCCGCCGGTACGAAGGCTTTCATACGCCAATGCCAAATTCCGAAAAGTTTCCATGTCTGCTTTTTCAAAACTGAGCGTCGGATAGTCCATGAAATTAAATCGTTCAAAACTGTTTTCAAAACGTGCCGGATAGGTCAGTGCATACTGGATCGGCAATTTCATATCAGGAATCCCCATTTGGGCCTTCATGGAACCATCCTGAAACTGAACTAACGAATGTACAATAGATTGAGGATGTACAATCACATCCACCTGATTTATGGACAGATTGAAGAGCCATTTTGCTTCAATCACTTCTAGCCCTTTATTCATCAGGGATGCTGAGTCAATCGTAATTTTGGCGCCCATCGACCAATTGGGATGTTTCAAGGCTTGGGCCTTCGTAACCTGTAGGAGATCGGCACGTTTTTTCCCACGAAAAGGACCGCCGGAGGCAGTCACATATATTTTCTCAATTGGATTATGCTCCTCACCGGTCAAACACTGAAAGATCGCCGAATGCTCTGAATCCACAGGAAGCATGCGTACACCATATTCTTTCACTAAGGCCATTATCAGCTCACCAGCGACAACAAGTGTCTCCTTATTGGCCAGTGCAATATCTTTTTTCGATTGAATCGCTTTAACAGTCGGTTTTAATCCCGCAGATCCAACAATTGCATTCAAAACGATATCAACTTCTTCCAACTGCACCACTTCAACCAATCCGGCTTCACCCAAAAGAACAGCGATATCATATCCTTTTAAAGCATCCTGTACCTGATTATAGAGTAGGGAATCTGTTACCACCACTGCTTTGGGCTTAAACTCCAAGGCCTGTTGGATCAACAGAGTGACATTGCTGCCACAAGTCAGAACAATTGCTTCAAATGTATTAGGAAAGGCTCTTATCACATCCAAGGCTTGTGTGCCTATACTTCCCGTTGCCCCTAAAATGGCAATTCCTTTTTTACTCAAAACCTTTGCTATTAATTAAAATATATTATTTAAAATCTTTGGGTCTTCTCCCCCATGGTAATCCGCCATCATGGATCGGTAAGCGACCGAAACAACAATACTAGCCAGGGGTACCACCAAAAACGAGCTCACGAGGTTCAAAATAATAAAAATTATGTAATATTCTAAATAATTAAAATACATCTGTAGTAACTGGAAAAAAGCAAATACAGCCAAAATCAATAATAGTTTGAATACATTGCCTTTTGTCAATGCAAAACTGAAGCGTAATGACCGTAATGTCCCCGCGTGTTTATCAATAATGAAAAACGGATAAAATGCCACTCGAATAATCAGGATGAACGTCAATATGGCCGCAACAAAGACAACAAACATCGTAAAGTTGCTCATCAGCTCCATCCGATTGTCACCATTTTCAAATAGGTAAAGGAATGGTAAAGAGACGGCCCCCAATAGCATTAGAAGTGCTATAGAAAGCACCATAATACTCAACATAGCGCCAAAAAAGTATGCAAGCTCTTTCGTACTCGGGATACATTGGACGAGTTTCTTCTCCTGGTTACCATCAATCAGACTTAAAATATACTTAAACAAAGTCATGTTCAATCCAAAATACATCACCATGAAAAAAAATGCCATAAAGCCACTCAACACCACATTGAAATCACTGATGGTGGTCGCGAGATAATTAGACAGTCCGGAGGTTACAAATAGTAAAAAACAAAGCCCCGCCACTGAAAAATAATGCCTTTTCAGCAACTCCAATGACTTATTAAAAACCTCGTTAACGGCAAAAGTACTTTCCTTTAGGAATTGAATCATTTTTTCTTTGAATAAACTTCTACAAAGATGCCATATTTTTTAATTTTCAACAATTTACACACCTAGAAAAATCACTTTTTTTATCATTTTTAACATAAAAAGAACGGTTATGGAAAATCTGTTATCCCAGATAGATGAAAACAGGCTAAAAATAAAAATCCCCTATCCGAATGGATAAGGGATTTTCTATTTTGACCTTAATTCTTCCTATTTAAATTCTTTGGGAAGCGGCTTCTCCAATAAGTATTGGTAGTAGAAACGCGCACGCTCATTAAAATCATATTTACTTTTCGAACGGTCAAATCCATGACGGCTTCCCGGATAGATCATCAATTCAAAAGGGACGCTTCGATCCGTTAATTTATCGACAAGTTGGGTTGTATTCTGCAAATGAACATTGTCATCCATATCGCCATGCATAATGCGCAACACGCCTTTATAATTATTGGCATAGGTCAACACAGAACCAGCTTTATATCCGTCTGGATTGTCTTGAGGCGTGTCCATCCATCTTTCCGTGTAATGGCTATCATACAGATCCCATGAGGTAACCGGTGCGCCAGCAATACCAAAATCAAATACATCTGCCGCCTTCGTCATCGCCAAACAAGTCATATAGCCACCATAGCTATGCCCTGTAATAAGTACTTTGTTTTTAGCGACCCAAGGTTGCGATTTTAACCATTTAACAATTGTCGAATAATCAATAATTTCCCAGTGACCAAGATTGCGGTGCATATAAGCAACACCTTGTTTACCAAAATGACCAGATGCCCGGTGATCTGCAGAGACTTGAATAATTCCTTCATTGGCCCAGTACTGATTGGCCGTTCCTTTCCAGGTATCTTTTACCGTTCCCGCGTCAGGCCCACCGTAAATACTGAAAACAACCGGGTAAACTTTTGATTTATCAAAATTTGTCGGATAAGTGATGGTCAATGGAAGATCGAACAGTCCGTCATCTGATTTAAGATGTAAGTATTCGGTTTTACCGTAGGTATACGAGGCAAAATCAGCAGCTTTACTATCCGCTAGCTGACGTACGACCTTACCTTGATTATCCAACAAAGCGAACCGATCAGGTGTACTCACATTGGAGTATTTGGTAATAAAATACTTGCCGTCAGGCGACACATTCACATCGTGCGAGTATTCACCGAACGTCAGACGTTTTAAGTTTTTACCTGAATAATCCACGCGGTACAAATCAAAACGCGCTGAGTTTTCTTTACGTGCGGTAAAATAGATCACCTTATTTTTTTCATCAATCCGTTTTAATTCCGTTACCTGCCATTCGCCGGAAGTAATTGGATTGACCAATGTTCCATCCAATTTATAGAGGTAATAATGCGCCCAGCCTGTCTTATCCGATTTTAGGATATAATATTTGTTGTCCGCCAGATACGTGATACGCTCATCGTGATCCAAATTGATCCATGAAGCCTGACGCTCATCGTAGATTTCTTTTTTTGCACCAGAATTTGGATCCACCTGATAGAACTTTAAATTGTTCTGATCCCGGTTCATCCACTGTACCATCACATTTTTACTATCAAAGGCCCAATAAGGCTGGCCAAAATACTGATCGTCTTTCTCGTTGAAATCAGCCCAGGTAACGTTGCCCCCTTCGAGGTGAACGATTCCTACCTTCACTTCCGGATTTGGGTCACCGGCTTTGGGATATCTTGTCTCCTCCAGGTAACCATGCTGGCCTTTGGACGAATAAATCGGAAACATCGGAACCTTGGTATCATCGAAACGCATAAAAGCGATCTTACGGCTGTCCGGAGACCACCAAAAAGCTTTATATTTTGTTGGGCGCCCAAGAATTTCTTCGTAATATACCCAGGATGACCAACCATTGTAGATCACATCAGTGCCATCCTTTGTATATTGCATTTCTTTTCCTGAAGTCACGTCTACGCTATACAGATTGCTTTTACGCGTAAAGGCTACATATTTACCATCCGGTGATAAGGTCGGATTCTGTTCAGCAACATCAGGAGAGTTGGTCAGCCTCTTTGCTACACCATCGGTACCTTTCAGGAAGATATCATTGTTCTCGACATAAACAACCGTCCCTTCTTTAGCGGGAACTGTATAAATGCTTCTGTGACCTGATTTAATGTTAACCTGATATAAACGACCATCATTTACATCATTTTCCAGATAAGCTGTCCCGTCTGCCCAGCCAGGATACTGATTGGTACGAACTGTCAACGATGACTTTTGCCCCCAGGACTGTGCAAAATCCAATTTCTTTTGTGCGAAACCAACCTCGTGCACAAAAAAAACGATAGACGCACCTAAGAGTACTCTTGATACCGTATTCATTAATTTTTGGATATGTTTATTAATTATTTTGGCTAAGATAAAGAATTGTGACAAATAACGACGATTTTGCCTGTAACAAGCTTAATTCACATATCGCGTACCATATGATTTAGCAAGGGCTCGATTAAACCAGATGATTCCTTACTAAGGATGTTGCTCGAAAAGTGTAAGCTGTATACCTTCCTTTGGAAAATCAGCTTCTTCCACAAAATTTGATATCGAAACACCCAACAACCTCACTTTGTTCACCAGCTCAACCTTGCTCAACAAACTATGGGCGGTGGCGTAAATTTTGTCTTCCGAATCAAAACTATTTTCTAGGGTGATACTTCGTGTCAACTGAACAAAATCGGCATATTTAATTTTTAAGGTTAAGGTTCGCCCAGATATTTCCTTTTTCCCAATACGTGTCCACAACTGTTTGCAGAGCCGTTGCAAAATGGTATTTAATTCCTCAAAAACTTCTACATCCTCACCAAAAGTATCCTCAATCCCGACCGATTTGCTGCTGCGATTGGGAACAACAGGACGGTCGTCTATCCCGCGTACGATACGGTAAAAAAAATGCCCCGTCTTTCCAAACCAACGTACGAGATCCTCTTCACGCTGTTTTTTTAAATCAAGCCCAGTAAACAGTCCCAGTTCATGCATTTTTTTTGCTGTCACTTTACCTACACCAAAAAACTTGTCCACGGGCAATGACTCCATAAACTTGACAATTTTAGAAGGACCTATAAATGTTAAGCCGTCGGGTTTGTCCATATCCGAAGCAATCTTCGCAACAAATTTATTCACGGAAACGCCGGCCGAGACGGTCAGATTCAGTTCTTCTTTGATTGCTTCTTTAATGGCTTTGGCGATATCAATAGCCGAACCAATGCCCTGCTTGTCTACAGTAACATCCAAAAAAGCTTCATCGAGGGAAAGCGGTTCAATTAAGTCCGTATAACGGAGAAAGATCTCCCGGATTTGATATGAAACCTGACGATACACGTCAAAACGAGGATAGGTAAAGATAATATGGGGGCACAACTGAAGAGCCTTTCGGGAGCTCATCGCAGATTTGACGCCAAATTTTCGTGCTTCGTAACTGGCCGTCGCAACTACTCCTCTCCCATCCGGAGAACCACCTACTGCAATCGCTTTCCCCCGATATTCGGGAAAATCACGCTGATCTACAGATGCATAAAAGGCATCCATATCCAAATGAATAATCTTGCGATGTACCTGTTCGGGATCCATGATCCAAATTTACAAAAATTAGCATTACAGACTAAGAAAACCAAAAAATAACTAATAGAATTAGCAACTACAGCAAAGCCCGCAAACGGTAGGCTCGGGAGCCTCTTACTCCAATCACGCTCGGCAACTTTCTAGGCTACATCTAAACCATTCGTTATTATGCCGTTAATTTTTTATCTTTAGGTGAAACTATAGGTTAGGCGAAAAAGCATCCAGTCCTGATAGTCTCATAAATCACAGTAAAAAGACTTAAAAATAGCACATTATGGAAAATATGCCTGAACAAAAACCGAAAAAATCCGGATTTAAGAAGTTCTTACTTCTGCTGATCCTTTTTCTACTGGTGGGGGGTGGATCCTACGTTTACTGGAAGTATTACTATGTATTCGGTGAAGGCGTAAAATCTGGTTATCTTAATTATGCTGTAAAAAAGGGTAATATTTTCAAGACATACGAAGGTAAGCTCATCCAGGAGGGGTTTGGAAGTATCAAAACGGGTGGTATCGCCAGCAACCAATTTGAATTTTCTATTGAAGATGATTCTATATTCCGTCAATTGGAGCTCAATAGTGGAAAGTACTTCGATCTGCGCTACAAAGAATATCATGGCGTTCTTCCCTGGCGCGGAAACACGGTTTATATTGTTGACAAAGTTGTCAATATGAAATAGAAATTTACGTTCCCGATTGAAGATTTTTCGACACAGCCTGCTTATGCAGAAAGCACATCACGCACGATCAATTTTTCGTTAAAAAAACTTTTTAAAATGGTCCCGTCACCGTGTAGTGTCCAAACTTCCTGGGGATTTACCATCTTAATGTAGTGAAGAATGTCATTCCAGTCCACATGATCTGAAATATACAATTCGATATCATTCTGTGCCTGTAAACGTTTCCAGCCTGAAGCAAATGCACGTAACACTTTGGTCGCCCTAAAATAACTGTTAAAAGTCATCGGCGGTACCAAATAAACTTTATTCTGTTCGCCCTGTTTCATTTCTTTTCTGTTGTAGGGCTCATAGTCTAATTTCTTCAGCCCGTGTTGGTCGTAAAGGCGATGGTAGGGCAATATTCCACTATGCACAAGCACTTTTCGCTCCGGACAGTATCTGTTGATCAAATCAGTAATGCGCTGCGCCTTGCCCAACACATAAGTACCTAATAAGATATTGCTGGCATGTCCGTCGAGTTTTTTTATCTCCTCCGCAGGATCTGGGTGTATAATATCCGGATTTGCAAATGTGCTTTCTGTAATAAGGACATCGGCTTGCTGCACTTCGATCGGCTCGCAAGTCTCATCAGCTTGCAATTTGTAATCGCCCGTGTATAGGTAGCGCACTCCCCTGTATTCCATCAGAATTTGTGCCGAACCCAATATGTGACCTGCTGGTAAAAATGTGATTTCGACCGCACCCATTTTAAACGGACTATTGAACAATTTAACCTGATATGAATCTTTGCGGTTTTGTTTATAGCGATAAGTCATAAACAATGAAGTTGCCTGCGTTGTATACACATAATCGTGTCCCGAACTGGCATGATCGCCATGGGCATGAGATACGACATTGTGCATGACGGGATTGCTCGCATCAATAAAAAAATCACCATAACGGCAATAATAACCTTCTGGTTTTCTGACCAAGAAGTCAGCTAATATGATCGACATAGTTTTATTTTAGAAATTTTTGATGTAAAGTCCACACTTGCGGCAATAGCGGAGTGGTTCCATCATTAATGATGACGAAGTCTGCCAGTTTTAATTTTTCTTCATCAGTTAGTTGCTTATTTATTCGCTCCATGACCTGTTCTTCAGTGACGCCATCACGCTCCATAACACGTTTAACACGTATGTGTAAAGGCGCAGTAACCAGGATGGTATAATCAAGATCCTTGTAAGAGCCACTTTCAAAAAGCAAAGCAGCCTCCTTGAGTGAATAACGGGATTTTTGTTGTTCGGCCCAGTCTTTGGCCGCCTGGATAACGATGGGGTGTACAATGCCATTTACAAGTTCGAGCTTCGCCTTGTCGCTGAATATCTGTTCGGCCAAAAAAGCCCGATCTAATTTCCCATCCTTATAGGTCTCTTTACCGAACTCCGCAATCAAGCGTTCTTTGATCCGTAAATCGGTATTCATCAATTCCTTCGCCTCATCATCTGCATTATAAACAGGTACAGCCATGGCTTTAAAAAGCTGACAGATAAATGTTTTACCGGATCCAATTCCGCCTGTTATTCCAATCTTCATGAAAATAGTGTTATTTACGTACAAAAAAGTCCACGTTTTGAGGTACAACGCTGATTACCTTACAAAAGTCAGGTACTTTGGTCAGCAAAACAGGCAAATATTGCACCCCGTTTTTCTCCCAGTCAGCCAGATCTACCACAGCTTCAAAATCTCGCGATGTATAGTTATTATAATCCTTAACGGACATCAGTACGGTGACGACCACTTTGCTTGGATTAAGCCTAACAGAACTATAGCGCTGGCCATTTTCAACCTTCACGGGTAATTCAATCACTTTCTCGGTTAACTCCCCTACAGGCATCAGAACCTCGACCGAAGTCGGATAAACATTGATATTCGCTTTTTGGTTACGTGCCAGGTTTGCCACTGTTCGAACATCGGTCTCCACTTCCTTCCCGCGAACGGTATCGGTCTCCCAATACTCAATCGCCGATACATCCTCATAGGGCCCTGTAATCGTCACATAAGCCGGGGTAATCTTGGTATCAGCAATAAAACCATACCCACGCTTAAAGCCAATATTGGACAAAGGTTTGACGGGCACTTTACGCTGCGTCTGTTTGGAAAAATCAAAAAACAAGGTATCTGGGCTCACCGAGACTACCCGTTGTTCATGTGGAAACTGCCGGTTGATAAAGCCCAATTGATTGGAAAAAACAATCCAATCTTTGGTTTTTAAAGAGCTTAGGTCAACCTGCACCTTTGGGGTTTCCAAAGCAGCTTTGGAAAATAGGAATTGCCATCCCGTCATCTCCAATTTCACCTTTACCGTATCGGATTGCTGCGGGTGAAATGCGCGTTTCTCGGGAAGATTGACATATTCAATTGCTGCCTTAACGGACACAGTATATTGATTGGAAATCGAAAACAATAACCAAGCTAACAACGAAATTCCAACACAACGCACGAAGACATTAATCTTACGCCGTTGGGTCTTATTTATTCGAACTGCATTCGCCATGACACAAACTTAATCAATTTGCGCAAAAATTAGCGTTCTTATCTGCATTTCATCACAAAGACGCCAATATTTCCATTGCATTTTTCTCTTTTGTGGCAAGGGTTTTGAAAATTGCTGATGCCTGTTGGACAGCATCGAAACTGGCCGTCTCAGCAATCTGATTAAACAATTCCGACAGGGATGTCCACAATAATGCAATCTGTACAAACTCATGATGAACCACCGCGAGTTGTTCTATTCCGAGGAGATCGTAACTTTCCTTGATAAAGTCGCGATACAGATTTCGAAACAAAGCACCCCCAGTGCCCGCTTTTTCCATTAGACTTGCAGCCATCTTAAACTCGCTTTCAATAGCTTGACTTGTCTTGAACCAATTCATCACTTCTTCACTGGTCTTCAACATTCCTTTATATGAAATATTGCTGATAGTTGGTGCAAGATATTGCTTTGCATTATTGACCATTGCGGCAATCAGCACTTCTTTCAGGTCAACGTTCTCCATATTACCTGCTATGGTATAATACAAATTTTTGGACGACATAGGCCCTTTCTCTGCCCGCGCTAAAGCTAAACTCGCAAGCGACGTCTTCACACTACCGCCTTGCTGCCTCGTATCCACCAAATAGGCATGCTCATCGTCATAGCCATATATAGCGACATAATGTCCCGCAAAATGAAATGGCTTAGTAAAATATTCCAGGTAATAGGCATCGAGTTTTAATCCCACAGGTTGCCCCTCATCCAAGAGCTGTCGTACAGCCTGCCAGGCTTTTACTTTTGAAGAGGTTTCATGAACATTGAGTTCGAGACCGAGATTTTTGCAGATATGCTGCGTCAGGAGATCCGTTTTTATTCGTCCGCCCAAAAATGGAAAGTCCATGGTTTTCATTTTCCAATAGATAAAACTAAGTCCCTCCCCTAATCCAAAAAGCATCGGTTCAGAAAGTTCAATGCCAATATGCTTCAATAAAGTACCTGTTGCGGTAGTTTCACAATGTAGCCCGTCAAACGGTTTAAGATTTTCCATAGCATTCTTTTTCACAAAATTAGAAGCTCGATTGACAGCTTGGTGTCAGCAGGAAAAGAGCGTCTAATAAATACTTCTTGCGACACACTTTTTTGTTACAGAGTGTAGTCCCTTCCCTATTGTCTCATTTAATTTTTTAGCTGCAACAAAAGAATATCAGTTGGTAACCAACTTATCCCTTTTTACAGTGATTGTTCAGTGATTGTTCAGTGATCGTTCAGTGATTGTTCAGTGCAGACTGAATAAACAATGACTGATTACTGTCTAAACATAGACTAAAAATTGTGTTTAGGGATTGCCTGGTATTAGCATATTTCCTTTTTAATGCTTATCTTAATTATCTATAAGATAATCAATACATTATGGCAATCATCAAAAATGGCGTTAATGGGACTGTTTCCGGGAAAGCAGGCTCTGTTGTATTTGTGTCGACTAAAACAGGAAATTATGTACGCTCTCTCCCTCGCGTTAAAAAACGAGAGCCCACACCTGAACAGCTGCTGAGTAGAACACGCTTCAAAACTATGAGGTCGCATATAAGCATGTTAAACCCGATCATCAATATAGGCTACAAGGCATACAGTTATCCGAAACGGGCCTATGATGTCGCAATGTCTTATAATTTGAACCATGCGCTTATTCAGGAAGAGAACGGTTTTGTGGTGGACTGGCAAAAATTTATGATTGCCAAAGGAAGTCCCAATCCCATCACTTCCTACACGATGGATTTCGATCAAGAAAATCAGGTGTTTCTGGTTACCTGGGAATACGACCCCTATCTGGAGAAGAAATTTGACATGGGAACTTATGATTCGTTCTTATTCCTGTATAATGCAACGTATAATGGGGCTGAATATCCATTTTTGACGAATGAGGCGAAAAATAGCTTAATAGCTGGTAGACAAAATATTGATATACCGAAACATAAAAAGCAAGTGACCTATGAAGTGTATATCTTTTTTGTAGAGAGCTATGGCGGAGGTAATACAGACAGTATGCACTTAGGTAAGATAAAGATTTGACCGGTACATAAAAAAAGCCAGTTTTCGTGGAAAACTGGCTTTCATTTCCTTCCCAAAAAAGCTTAAGAAGCACTCTTCTCCGTGTTGTTAGCAGCTTTAGAAGCATCTAAAGCAATGGCTGATTTGTCAAAACGGATTTTTACACCTGAACCTACATCAACTAAGAAAGTCGTGTCTGATACTTCTACAATGCGTCCGTGAATACCAGCTGTAGTTACCACCTTTGAATTTACACCAAGTTCTTCAATATATTTTTTGTGATCTTTTTGCTTCTTCATCTGCGGTCTGATCATGAAGAAATAAAATACCACGATAATCAAAACCATTGGTAAAAAACTCATCATGTTGCCACCCGCTGCTTGTAATAATACTGTGTTCATCTTCTATTATATCGTTTAATAATGTGTTATTTTGCTAATACTTCGCCCTTTAGCTGCACTGTTGTTAAGCCATTGGAAGCATTCGATTGAATCGTAATGATCTTCTGCTGTTTACCAACTTGTCCCTCACTATTGAAAGTTACATGGATCTCAGATTTTCCACCTGGCAAAATAGGGCTTTTCGAAAACTCAGGTTGTGTACAACCACATGAAGCAGTCACTTTCGAGATAATAACAGGTGCATCACCCGAATTTTTCAGCACAAAGGTATGCTTTACCTGTGCACCTTCCTTTACCTGACCGAAGTCAAATGCAGACTCTTCAAATTCTACTTTTCCTAATTGTGCTGCCGCCTTAGAAAGGCTATCCGCAGCTGCTGTTTCAGTCGCTGTCTTACTTCCTTCATCTTTTCCTTTTTGTGCATTTCCACAAGAAAATAAAAGTACTGCCGACAAAGCTAAAACCGAATATTTGCCAAAGTTCTTCATTCGTATAAATTATTTATGCGTTTGGTTTTAATCTCTTAAACCACGACCTGCCTTCTGGATTCTTCCTTGTTGATTCAGATCGTTTAATATTTTATCCAAGATACCATTGATAAATGTATTACTTTTCAATGTACTGAATACCTTAGAAATTTCAATATACTCATTTATTGTCACTTTCACAGGAATAGATGGAAAATTAACCAACTCACATATGGCCATACGCATCAATAAAGTATCCATTAGCGCAATACGGTCTGACTCCCAATTCTTCGTTTTCTCCGAGATAAGCTTTTGATATTCATTTGTATTGCGAATAGTTTTACCTAGCAATGCAATGACATAGTCGCTATCATCATTCCAGTTTTGCGTAATCTCTGCCAGTTTATTTTTACGTGGATCTTCAGAACTAAAATTCTTAAAAGTCTTCGCAATCAACGCTTGCAATACTTCTTTATCGACAGGCCAGTTGATGAATTTCTCCTCAAAAACCTGCTCAATAACCGGTGATTTCAAGATAATCTTTTTAAAGATATGCTTGATGATATCCTTTTCCGTACCGATCGAACGATCCTCTTGTTGCAAGTACTCCAAATAAGCCTCGGAATCCTTTAATTGCAAAAATACCGTACGCACGATCTCCGGATCGAAACTCCAAGAAATTTTATACTTTTTGACACCTTCTCCATATTGTGGATTTTGTCTCAATGACTCAATAAAAGTGTTAGTACTTAACTTGGTCGTTAAAGACAAGTCTTTTTCAGTTGGTAAAAACTTATTAGCTCTACCCTCTGCATCTATTAAAACATAATCAGATACTTCATCTAATAGATTCAGTGTCCACATATACATCTCATAGACTTCATCCACATTTTTTAATAGTGCTTTTTCAAATGTTTTGATGTCTTTATCTTCTGAAAGACTGTACGCATAAAGCGTTTGCACTACTTTTACCCTCAGGTGTCTCCTGTTTAACATAGTAATTTAAAGAACGATTTTTTTATAAAATAATAAGTAAGAACGATTTTGGGATGAAGACTACCGCTTGATTTTTTTAATATCTTGGATACGCTTCTCCGCGATGCGATTAGCCGCTTCAAAAGTAGAAATATTCTCTTCTTTTGATTTTTTCAAGACGTCTCTAGTCGCATTATAAATATTTTTGATCACAAATTCAGTGTGATCTACGCCGTAATTTTGAATTTCTGAATAACAGCCGATTAATGCACCAGCGTTGATCAAATAGTCAGGCGCGTATAATATACCTCTTTCATGCAGAATAGAACTTGTAACAAGTTCATCTTTCAATTGATTATTGGCAGAACCAGCAATAATTTTGCATTGCATTTTCTGTGCGGATTCCGGATTTACCGTACCACCTAACGCACAGGGAGAATATACATCAAATTCGTGATCGAATACTTCATTGTAAGGTATTGGCTCAGCTTTGTACTTAGCCGCCACTTTCAGCATTTTTTCTTCCGTAATATCGCTGACATATACACGTGCATTCTCTTCACGTAACATCGCGATCAAACGTTCACCAACACCACCTACTCCATGTACAATAACTTTTTTACCAGCAACATTTTCCGATCCGTATAATTCCTTTAAACAGGCTTTTATACCAAAATAAACACCTTGTGCAGCAAAAATGGAAGGATCACCGACACCGCTACCATGAATAGCCTTTGGTAGACCAGCAACGTGGTCAGTCTCGGTATAAATATGTTCTAAATCACGTTGTGTCGTACCTACGTCTAGTGAAGCAATGAAATTACCATTCAATCCTTCAATAAACTGGCCCAAACGGCGCAATAAAACCTCAGATTTGTCCAAACGGCTATTACCAATAATAACAGCACTTCCCCCGCCTAAATTCAATCCAGTGATGGCAGATTTGTACGTAATGGCCTTGGATAAACGTAAAGCATCCTCAATAGCTTCTTCTGTACTTTCGTATGGTAACATACGAACTCCTCCTATCGCAGGCCCCAAGGTTGTATCATGGATCGCAACGATAGCTTTCAAGCCCACTAATTCATCATTACAGAAAAATAAGTTTTGATGGCCAGACTGGCTCATCAATTCAAAAATAGAATTTTGAGATGTTGACATAAAATGTACTACTCTAATTTGTTTTAATTTTTTAAGGTACTTGATGCAAAAGTAGGAAAATTATTCGTTGTGCATAACAACTTTTTTTATCCAAGACTTAACATTTGATTTCCGAATGACAGTAAATTCGCTTAAATCGTAAAGCATTTTGATGAATTAGTCCTACTTTTGTATTCGTAATATGAAGGATCTCGCCTACTTAAATAAGTACTTTTATAAATACCGCTGGAAACTGATTCCAGGGGTTATTTTCGTTATCATATCCAACTATTTTGGGGTATTGCCTGCAAAGGTAATTCGCGAAGCATTTGATTTGGTTCAGGAAAACATCTATCTATACCGTCTATTTGATGGTTTCGACAGACAGGAACTCATCTATCAGGTATTTGGCACCAGCCTCCTGTTTTTTGGTTTCGTCGTGCTCCTACTTTCACTGCTGCGGGGCATATTTTTATTCTTTATGCGTCAGACGATCATTTTAACCTCGCGTTATATTGAATACGACCTCAAAAATGAGATCTATAATCATTACCAGGATCTAAACTTTGGTTTCTTTCGGAAAAACAATACCGGAGATCTCATGAGCCGCGCGACCGAAGACGTCAATCAGGTACGTAACTACCTAGGACCTGCCATCATGTATGCGATCAATACCGTAGTCTTATCGATCATGGTCATCTATGCGATGTATAGCGTCAACGGAAGACTGGCGACTTATGCATTGGCACCAATCCCTGTGCTATCGGTTATTATTTTATTTGTCAATAAGATCATTAATAAGCGTAGCTTAAAAATACAGCGACAACTGGCGAAACTTTCTTCCTTTGTCCAGGAGACTTTTGCTGGCATCCGCGTCATCAAAACCTACACCAGAGAACAAAATAAAATGCAGGAATTTGAGAAGGAAAGTACCATTTATCGGAACACGGCTCTTGATCTCGTCAAAGTACAGGCTGTTTTCTTCCCGCTTATTCTATTACTTATTGGACTTAGTACAGTCATTACCATTTATATTGGTGGAATCGAAGTTGCCAAAGGAACAGTGACTGCCGGAAATATCGCCGAGTTTATCATCTATGTCAACCAGTTGACTTTCCCTGCCATGTCTTTGGCTTGGGTCACGTCATTGGTGCAACGTGCTGCCGCGTCACAAAAACGGATTAACGAATTCCTTCAAACCGAATCTCCCATCGTTAACGGCACAGCTGCCAAGGAACTGGAGGGCGAAATCAAGGTTAATGGGATCTCGTTTACTTATCCGGAAACCGGCATTCAGGCGATAAAAAATATATCGTTCCAAATTCCTATCGGCAAAACACTTGCTATTATCGGAAAAACAGGATCCGGAAAATCTACGCTGGCCAACTTACTCCTTCGGATGTATGATATCGACAAAGGAAGTATTCATTATGATGGTCTTGAAATTAAAAACCTTGATTTCAAAAGCTTACGCCAACAGGTCGGATTTGTCCCACAAGATGTTTTCCTATTTTCGGATACCATTGCCAATAATATAGGCTTTGGTTTAGACCACTTTACACAGGAACAAGTGGAACAGGCTGCCAAAGATGCCGCTGTATACGACAATATTATCGCTTTTGAAGATGGATTTGAAACCGCTGTTGGAGAACGTGGGATTACCCTCTCCGGGGGGCAAAAGCAACGGGTATCCATCGCGCGCGCTTTAATTAAGGAACCCAAAGTATTGATTTTTGATGACTGTCTTTCAGCCGTGGATACAAAAACGGAAGAAACCATTCTCCGTTCACTAAGCCGCATCATGAAAGGCAAGACCTGTATTTTTATTGCCCATCGCATCTCGACGATCAAGAATGCAGATCATATATTGGTGATGGATCAAGGAGAAATTGTAGAACAGGGTACACATGCTGAATTGATGGATAAAAGAGGTGAATATTTTGAACTCCATGAAAAGCAATTACTGGAAAGTGTGGAAGGATAAATAAAATATCCCTGAATTCAGCTAAAGGATCCAAGGGATATCTCTCCTAAATTTGTCTTAAATATTTAAGTCAAACATTTTACATTAAAGGATCATGGAGAGAACCCCTATTCAAAAGGCTACGTCAAACGACGGAAAAACAATTGCTATTATTTCTTACTTAACCATCATCGGCCTTGTTGCAGCCATCATTATGAACAACAAGGAAAAGACTGCTTTAGCGCAGTTCCATATCCGACAAAGTATAGGTATCTCCGTGACAGGAATGGCCTTGGGGCTGTTACGTTTTGTTCCAGGTATTGGCGGAATTGTCCTTAGTATTGTTGGATTGCTCCTACTTATTGCTCTTATATTGGGATTAATGTCTGCATTTGCCGGAGAGCAAAAGCCACTCCCTTTCATCGGTGAAAAATACCAGGAATGGTTTAATATGATATAATAGGCCTATAAATAACATGGAGCACCTCCCCATCAAAGATGCTCCATGTTTTAATTTTTTCTGAAATCCCTGTTTTTAATTGACCAAAGGCATCTTTAACGAGCTTTCACATCCGGCAGCGCTTTCTCCTCTTTAAAAAATACGGCAAATAACACAAGACAAAAACCAGAAATACCTGCAGGAATAAACCAAAGATATTCCCAAAATTGAGCAGCATAAGCTGTTTTTAGATAATCTGAAACTGCACCGGCAACCCAAAATCCGATTAACATCCCTACACCATACATCGCAATGGTAATAAGCCCCTGTGCAGAAGCTTTGTATTTTTCGCCGGCAATTCTATCGGTATAAATCTGGCCGACTACAAACATAAAATCATAGCAGATGCCATGTAATAATATTCCGAATAGCAATAAGAATGAACGTTCCTGTCCGTCGCCGTATGCAAAAAACAAATAACGGAGTGCCCAGGCTGCAATCCCCAATAAAATCATCTTTTTATACCCCAGGCGTCTAAAGAAAAATGGAATCAACAACAGGCAGATGGCTTCGGAAAATTGCCCCAATGCCATTTTTGCTGTGGGATTCGGTATTCCGGAGTTGACCAAAAATGGATTGGCATTTTGATAATAGAACGAAATAGGTATACAGATGACAATTGCTGTCACAAAAAAAATCAGAAAACTCCGCTGTTTTAAAAGCTTCAGTGCATCCAAACCGATCGCCTTGCCAAAATCAAATTTTTCATCCCTGAGTTTCACCTGCGGCGGAGTTTTTGGGAGGGCCAGGCTAAAGAATGCCAGTAACAACGAGCAGACCGCCCCCATAATAAAGGTGTTGTGCAGAGCACCTGCCTGTATCGATTCGGGCGCATCCCAACGGAACAAATAACTGATGACAAGTCCCGAACAGATCCAACCGATCGTTCCCCAAACACGTATCCCCGGAAAATACTTCTTCGCATCTTCTATATGCCGGAATGCTATTCCACTGGACAAGGATAACGAAGCCATGTATGCCATAAAGTAAACAAACACATAGGGATAAAAATGTGTTGCATCAGGTGCTTGAGACATCCCGTAAAGTAGTCCAGCTCCAATGAGATGCAAAGCTGAAAGCACCCGCTCGGCATTAAAGTATCTGTCGGCGACAAAACCCACAAAAAAAGGAGCAAATACAGCACCAAGGGATTGTGTGGCAAAAATATTCGCTACCTCCATTCCTGAGGCATTGAGCGATTTAATCAAGTATGTTCCCAAAGTGACAAACCAGGCCCCTTTGATAAAATACTCTAAAAACATCATCAGGGACAATTGCACGCGTAATACTGGTTTCATCTATTCAGTTGTGTTGGAGGTGTTTGTTTTGATTCGGGCAATGCATTTCGCATAAAATTAAGCCAGTTCTTGCTAGCAATCTTTTCAAGATCGGTCTTATCATACCCTCTTTTTGACAGGATACCAAATACTTTTTGGATATCAGCAATAGTTTCCAGATCATAAGGACACTGCTCTCGGCCAAATGCTCCATCTAAATCGCTCCCTACGCCGACATGATCAACATTTCCTGCCAATTGACAAATATGATCAATATTGTTGGCCATGATTTCCATGGAGCAATTGCTTGTTTTAGGGTCGGATACACCGCGGACCCAATTCGGTACCATCATCCAAGCATCGAGCGCTACACCGATCACTGCTTTTTTCGCAACAAGAGTCTTGATCATTTCGTCACTGAACTGCCTATTATGGTCGACAAACTTGCGACAATTATTATGGCTTGCCCAAATGGCACCGTTATAACGTCCAACAGCGTCCCAAAACGCATCATCATTGAGGTGTGTTGCGTCCAATATCATCCCCAATCGCTCCATTTCCCGCAACAATAGGACGCCCTGTTCATTAAGCTTGCCCGATGAGTCGGTTCCGTTGGCATATCGCCCCGGTCCGTAATGCGCTGGTCCGACAGCTCTCAAACCATAATTATAAGCTGTTTCAAGATAACTGATATCTACAATTGAATCGGCACCTTCCAGACTCAGCAGATATCCGATTGGCTTATCTACATGATCGCTGCCATTCGACCAAAGTGCTATATGTTGATCCAGATCAGCCTTTGTACAAATCATTTTCATTTGCCCATCGGCTTCCATTGCCTTATACCACGCAAGCTGCCCCTGCGTCTGCGCCCAAGCCTGTTCCGGGGAGTACCAGCCTGGTAAAGAGCTTTCGGGTTTTACGAATCGAGCGATTTGTGTGGCAACAACCAAACCAATATGACCACGACGCAATTCGTCAAAAGTGACTGTTGCCTTAGCCCGATCGGGCTTGTCATCCATCCCCTTTTCCCTGCGGTTGAGTTCCGTAATTGGCAATCGAAGATCCCGATTCCATTCCATGGCATTCATACTCAAATCCAAATGTGCATCGACCAAAAATGGCATTTCAAATTCGTACATATCAATAATTTATCTTTTTATTTCGTGCATAAACAGTCCACGTTTGATCTGCATGCCGTTCATGGACTACTTGAAGTTCGCCATAACAGGCTACGGTAGGGCAGATATGGCGTGGTACAGCATACACCGCATCCCCTAAGTGGAACTGCGCACTATCTGTCACCTCAACAACCAGATGTTCTTCACTCTGCATTTTTATTTCACCTATACGTGGATCGAAAAACTTGACGCGAGGCTGCGGCGATTCACATGCAACGGATTTATACCCTAGGTCCAAGCACAGGTGTTTGTGATCAACAATAGAAACGACACGCGTTAGAAGTACCGCGGCAAGCATAAAATCTTGTTCTGCATAATTTTCGGCATAGCCAAAATCCCAAAACACAAAGGTTCCTGGGCTGCATTCTACATCGCTGCGTTCGGCATGAAAAGGGAAACTAGGTGAACCGCCAATCACTTTAGTCAATGGTTTGGAGGTGGATGTCTGCGCCATCAGGTAGGCCGTTTCAAGTATACCGTATGCATGTTGGCATTGTTTTTCGCGAAGCTGATAATCCTTATCATGAATATGACCATCGTAGCCATGCACACCGACCAACTGAATACCATTCAGGAGATTGATATCCATAACGAGACGCTCAATCCCGTCTAAAGCTATCCCTGTACGTCCCATTCCAATATTAACATCCAAATAAACAGCGCTTCGCAAACCTTTCGACAGACTCCGCGCTGAAATCTCCTCTGCTGCATCGACATGATCCACAAGACAGGCAAAATGTGTTTGGGGAAAGGCGCTCACCAGATTCAAGAAACGATCTATCTTTGGCCCTACGGGCTGGTACGCCAGCAAAACATCTTTTGCACCGATAACCCCCAATAGTTCTGCTTCTGCAATGGTTGCACACTTAAACTTTGTAATCCCCCTATCCATCATCAGCTGGCATACTTCACGGCACTTGTTCGTTTTGATATGCGGCCGCAATCGGTCCGCCCGCCCATGCACAATGTGTAAAGCGCGGTCTATGTTCTTGACAATGCGATCAGGGTAGACCAGCAAGGCCGGCGAATCGACTTGATCGACATTTTGTATGTGACACCAAGTTTCCATACTATTCGGTTTAATATAACTCAAATAATGCTTCGATTTCCACTGGAATATTATCGGGCAAAGAACCGAATCCTACTGCGCTACGTGTTCCAATACCATTCTCTTCTCCCCAAACTGCAGCAAATAGTTCACTACAACCGTTAATCACACCGGGGTGATAAAGAAAATCCGAGGTACAGTTGACCATACCCAATACTTTGATTACACGTTTGATTTTGTTCAAGGAACCCAAGTTGGTTTTAATGGTCGACAGCATGGTCAAACCGACCTGACGCGCGGCAAGTTTACCTTCTTCGGGGCTGATATCACTTCCAATTCGACCTATAATCAATGTGGCATCATCTTGTACAGGACCATGACCGGAAAGATACAGGTACTTACCATCAATGACGTATGGTTTATAAACACCTTTTGGTGCCGGCGCTGGCGGTAATGTCAAACCTAATTTTTCGAATTGTTCATCTGCGTTGTACATCTTTAACGATTTTAAAGTTTAAAATAATAGCTAATATAAAATTAATTGCAATAGTAAAACAGCAAGCAGCCCAACAATGGAAACAATAGCCTCCATGATCGACCAGGAGAATAACGTATCCTTTACGCTAAGGCCAAAGTACTCTTTAAACAGCCAAAATCCGGCATCATTGACATGGGAGAACATCAGACTTCCGGCCCCTATCGCCAGTACCATGAGATTGGGATCCGCTTCTCCCCCTGTAACAATAGGGAGCAGCACGCCAGCGGCTGTCAACGCGGCGACTGTGGCCGAGCCGACACAACCTCTGATAACAGCTGTAATTAACCAAGCCAACAGTAAAGGTGAAATGGAGAGCTGCTGTAAGGTGTTGGCCAAAAGGAGACTGACTCCACTGTCTTCCATCACTTGTTTAAAGATTCCCGAACCAGCAATAATCAACAGAATCATGGCAATATCTTTCACAGCAGACTCATAAATTGTCATCACATTGGCCATCGATCGGCCCAATTTCAATCCTAAGAAATAGGTTGCTGCACTGAGCGAGATAACCATAACAACAGTGGGGTTGCCGACAAACTTCACGCCCTGCTGCAGCGCTATATTACTTGTATGGTAGCAATAAGGAAGCAGTGTAAATAGTACAATGAGCAATACCGGTAGCAGGGCTACAGCCAAACTTACCCCAACTGTCGGGCGCAGATACTGCGCTGATTCCGAGCGATCTTGCTCCCGAAAAATTGATTCTTGACTCGCCCGTATGTTTTTCAGGCATCTTCCAAAAATAGGGCCACCTAAAATAATAGCAGGTATAGCAATCAAAAGACCATAAATAAGTGTCAATCCCATATCGGCATGAAACAGGGCAACGAGAGCAACGGGAGAAGGATGCGGCGGAATAAAGCCATGCGTTACAGACAGGGCTGCCAACATCGGCAATCCAATATATACTGCCGGCAACTTATACCGGTAGGAAATCGAAAATATCAAGGGGACTAATAAGACAAATCCGATTCCATAAAATAGCGGTATCCCAACGATAAAACCCGTCAACATAAGCCCCCACTGAAGGTATCGCTCTCCCATTAAGCGGACCATTTGCTCAGCAATAATCTCAGCGGCCCCACTTTCAGCTACAATTTTCCCCAACATTGCGCCCAAAACAATGATCAACGTTAGGCTCCCCATAACGCCGGCAACACCTTTTTCAACGGTGCCTACCAACTGTGCCGGTGGAATTCCCAAACAAAGTCCACTTAGCAAGGAAACAACCAAAAATGCGAGAAAGGCATTGATCTTAAAATAAGTTATGCAAAGGATAAGCAAACAAATGCTGATTACAATGAGGATTACGGTCATTATATCACGATTAGGTTTTCCCTCAATTTGAGAGCTTGTATAAAATTTGGTCTATTAAATCATTTTTTCATCCTGAAAGTAAGGATATTTTTCATTTTTTGCAAGAAAAATGAAAAAATGATACAAACAAAAACGGGTATAGCTCAAGCCATACCCGTTTTTGTTTACTCGCCGATGACTTTGATTTCATGGCCTGTCGTTCAGAAATAATGCAACCGTCTGCTGTTGCGACTTATTTTTTGGGGATTTCTTTGAGAATATCAAGCACAAAACTCCAAAATTTCTGCACCGAAGAAATGGAGACACGCTCTGCAGGCGAGTGTGCACCTAAGATTGTTGGTCCAAAAGAAATCATATCCATTGCCGGATAGTTTGTCCCCAAGATACCGCATTCCAATCCGGCATGGCACGCCACGACTTCCGGAGCTTCGCCATGTTGTCTCGTATAAATGGATTTGAGGACTTCTAAAATTTCAGAATTCGGATTAGGAGCCCATCCGGGATAATTGCCCGAAAAATCTACCTTAAAACCGCCCAGTTCAAATGCTGCCTGTAACGATTGGGCTAAATCAAATTTAGAAGTTTCAACAGAAGATCTGGTTAGACATTTGATGGAAACCTTTTCCCCGCCTACTTCTACTTTGGCAATATTATTGGAGGTTTCTACCAAGTCTTCAAAATCGGCACTCACACGATATACACCATTTAAGGCCGCATAAACGCTGTTGATCAAGTTTTCCTGCACGTTTACGGGAACGACTGTAGCATAAGCAGCATCAGTTTGCTTCACCACAATTTCCATAGCTGGTTCTGTCGTTGTAAATTCCGATTTAATATCCTGAGCCAATTGTGTTAGCTGCTGAACAAAGTCAGTTGCTTTATCCTTAACCACCACCACTTTGGCAACGCTTTCTCTCGGGATGGCGTTGCGGAGGCTTCCACCCAATAACGACGCAATACGCAATCCAAAATGTTCATAGCCTCTATAGAGCAGGCGATTCATTACCTTATTGGCATTGGCAAAACCTTTATGAATATCCATTCCAGAGTGCCCGCCATGTAGTCCTTTTACGGTAATTTCAAAAGATAACGTATCAAAAGGACACGGTTCTGCGCTATAGGACTGCGTTGCCGTCACATCAATCCCGCCGGCACAGCCAATATCAATTTCAGTATCATTCTCTGTATCCAAATTGAGCAAGATTTCGCCCGAAAGTACACCGCCTTTTAAACCTAAAGCTCCTGTCATACCTGTTTCTTCATCAATGGTAAACAAAGCTTCAATAGCAGGGTGTACAATACTGGATGATTCCAGAATCGACATGATTGTCGCAACGCCAAGACCATTATCTGCCCCTAAAGTGGTACCTTCTGCTTTTACCCAATCGCCATCAACGTACATCTTTATACCTTCATTATCGAAGTCAAAAACAGTATCGTTATTTTTTTGGTGCACCATATCTAAATGCGACTGCAAAACAATCGTTTTGCGATCCTCCATTCCCGGAGTAGCGGATTTTTTAATGAGCACGTTACCAATCTCATCAACGCTTGTTTCTAAACCCAAGGATTTACCAAAGTCTACCATAAAGGCAATCACGCGCTCTTCTTTTTTTGAAGCTCTGGGGACCGCATTCAATGCTGCGAAATTTTTCCAAATTGCTTTTGGTTCTAACTGATCTAAACTATTATCAATCATATCTATAATTTTTCCTTGGCCAAAGTTACTCGATTTTTATCAGATATCCGTTGATTATTGCCGGGGAATAAAACAAAAGACAATCGCTGATCGTTCTAATAAATGTGTAAACATGAACATAAAATTATGCATAAACCAGTACAAGTTGAACGAAAGGATATTTACTTTAAACCGGATAAGAAAAGAGTTCTCGCACGTTTTTTTTTCCTTGGCGATGACCGTACAATAAAAATTATCAGGCGCATTTTATCCCTTAACGAGTCGGAACGGAAAGAAGTCTTTGGACAGGTTTTACGAAGCTATACGAAAAGACATCGCAGCATTGCCCATATCTTTGAACGGAATTTTGACAGGGTAAGCCACCTTTTGGAGAAGATTCCATTTTCAAAGGAGAAGCTAAGTCATATCGACAAGTTGCTGATCGGCTCTTACTTTACCATGGAATATTCCATTGAATCGGCAGCGTTATTTAATCCCTCCATTATCGAACATCCGGATCAGACCGAATTATTCAAAGGTGAAAAACGGGTTATTTTAAGCTTCAGGGCCACCGGAGAAGGTCATGTCTCTTCGATCGTTTTTCGCTCGGGCACCTTGGATGTCGACAATAATATCCATATCGACTATATCGGTAATCTATTGGATAAACCCATGCAAGTTAAAAACCACCGGTATCACAAGGAGTCCTTCTTAAAGAAGATGAATGAGCTACATGCGGAACCCACAGAAGTCAAATCCAAACTGGAAGAGAAGCTAACGGAGACATTTACATATGAGGAACTTAAGCGGTACATCGATGAAGTGCGGCGGGAGAGTGAAGAAAATCTTGAAAATGTGACATTTTTACAACAGGCGCTCTGGCTCGCTTCCTCGCATTATGAAATGACTTTTTCATTGGACACTTCCATTTCGGAACGCGTGATATTTCCGCTCGCCGACACAGAAAAAAGAGGGATAGAAGACGCCCGTTTTGTCCAGTTCAAAACTGAGAAGAATGAGAGCATCTATTATGCTACCTACACAGCCTACGACGGATTTAGTATCCTTCCTAAACTGCTCACCACAAAAGATTTTTATCATTTTAAGGTGAAACCCATCTATGGTGAAATTGCCAATAAAGGTGCGGCACTATTTCCAAGAAAAATAAATGGGCGCTACGCCATGCTCTGTCGCATTGACGGTGAAAACAATTATATTGCTTACTCCAACAATATCAACATATGGCAGGAAACGGCAATCCGCATTCAAGAACCTGAATATCCCTACGAATTTGTCCAGATCGGCAATTGTGGCTCACCGATTGAAACTCAATATGGCTGGCTGATCCTGACCCATGCCGTGGGCCCGATGCGCGAGTATGTTTTGGGGGCCTCCCTTCTGGACCTGGACAACCCCCATGTTGAAATTGGACGACTACATAGCCCATTGATGACCCCAAACGATGAAGAACGGGAAGGCTATGTACCAAACGTCATTTATTCCTGCGGTGCTCTGGTCCACAATGAACACCTCATTTTACCGTATGCAATGTCTGATTATGAGTCGACTTATGCCACCATCAAGCTTGAAGACTTATTGCTGGCTATCTTGAATCCTGATCGCTATCATTAAAGGCACGAGAAACCACAATATAGGCCAAATAGAAACAGAGGGTGCTTTCAGCCCCTTGGTTTCTATTGATGCCATAAGCCTCCAGTCCATCACAGCAACCTTTGGTTTCCTCATCGTAGAGTCCGAGTCTAAGATCATTCTCGCCCAAGAACCAGCGGAATGAGGCTATCATTCGGGTAAAATAAACCTTTTTATTCGTCAGTCGAAAAGCTTCGCGATACATAAATACCATGGCTGTAACATCGAGCGGCTGCTGACCAAACTTGCTGACATGCTTGCCCTGCTTGGCCCATTCCTGGTTTCCAACCAACGAAAGCGCACCATTTTGGATCGTAATGCTTTCGAGAAACTTTAATGTCGTTAGCCCCAATTGTTTTATTGTCTCATCATTTAAAAAAGGATATGCTGTCAAAAACGCATAAGGTAATATTGCATTATCATACGCCAATACGGATTCAAACCATTGCCAGTGTTCATCTGAACTCGCTTCGTATTCCCGCATAAGTTTGCCGATAAGCGTCCGCATCAGCTCTATCATGACCTCGTCATTGGATTGATGATGTAAATATTCGGCAATTCCCAGCACAGTATACGCTATCGCCCGATTGGAGCGCAACTGACCGAAATTCGGCACAGCTCTAAAAAATAACTCGTGTCCCAATTGATAATAACTGGTTAATTTAGTTTTACGAAGAAGCACCCCCAAGGCCCATATCGTTCGTCCAAAGGAATCCTCCGAACCGACTTCATCCAAGAAATTATGCTGGAAATCCATAAAATTATGAAAAAGACCGTCTTCGCGCTGATGATAATAAATATAACTCAGGTAGGTAGAAATACGGCGGTCTAATTTCTTATCAGCAAAATCATCCTGGGCTAATAAAGCAAGTAAAAGTGCCCTCGCATTATCGTCGAGACAGTAACCTTCTTTATAATTGGGCAAAGAATAAGTTGCGTGCTGTAAGATACCCACCTGATTGGTCAACCTATCAATATGCTTCCAGCTGAATTTAGGCATCTCATCTTTACTAAATCCTGCGTTTTCTTTAAGGCCGTCGTAGGTAGGTATGATTTTATTTAAAATCCGTGTATACCGGAGGCCAATATTTTTCCAGGTGAGCTCCTTTCCAAATGCACTGGCATTGTCCCGCAAGGTGGTACGATAATCCAAATTTGAAAACAAGTTTTTAAGCGCTTCAGCCATCTTGGCTGAATTTTTAAATTCGACCAATACCCCCCTTCCATCAGCCAGCAGTTCCTTGGCGTGCCAGTAAGGCGTAGACACCACCGCAGCTCCGGCGCCAATGGCGTAAGACAACGTTCCACTGGTAATCTGCGCCTCATTAACATAAGGGGTAACGTAAACATCACAGGCACATAAATACTCCACCAGATCGGCCTGGCTCACAAAGGAATTAACAAATTGGACGTGCTCCTGCAACTGATAAGCTTCCACGAGACTGCCTAGATACTCCCGATACTCCTCTCCCGAATGCGCCAACACATTAGGGTGTGTTTTGCCAACGACGAGGTACAAGAGATCTGGTTCATCTTTAACGACTTCAGGTAGGGATTCAATCACCATTTCGATGCCCTTGTTGCGCCCCAGGAAACCAAATGTCAATAACACTTTCTTGCCAGAAAGACCTTTTTTAAGCTTTGCAAGCTCATGTTCCAAGGTAAACTCGGGCACACCATGGTGTATCAGTCTAACTTTCGTGGTATTGACCCTATAAATGGATTTGAGTAAAGTAACCGCATAATTACTCATGACGATTACAATCGAAGCCCTTTTTACAATTTCAATGAGAATAGCCTTTTCATCGACATTCGGTTTCTCAAGAATGGTATGAAAATTAACTAACAATGGAATATGCAATGCGTTAATCAACGATAAGATATATATCCCACTATTACCACCGAAGATGCCATATTCGTGCTCCAATATCACACAGTCATAGCCATGTTCATTAATATAGTTGGCTGCTTCAATATAGGACAATTGATCATACTGGTCTATTTTAAAGACAACTTCACTGGGATAATCATAGTCCCGATCAGCGACAGCAAAAACGTGCTGTGTTAATTCCTGGTTATGCAGCGCAACAGCATGCAACAAATCCGATGTAAAAGTGGCGATGCCACATTCTTTGGGCAAGTAAGTACTTATATAAGCGATCTTCATTGAAATAATAATTTTGAATACAGCTACGACGAAGGCAGTAGCATACGTGTGTCCATTATCTAAATGCTTTTCGAAGGAAAATTGTTTGTCACAACTGCAATGAATTAAATCGGAAGAAGGTGCTAAACCACCTTGTGTAGATAAGCTCCTGTTACAAAACTTGGCGCTGCAACGCAGCCCATTTGATGGAAACAGGGTATCCATTGGTTATGCTTAGTTGAAAACAAGGGCCATTGATTATGCAAAAAAAGAAAACTCAATAACCCAGATTCACAAGGCGTAGATTGCTATTGCATTTAAAAATCAATTTATCTAAGTTTGTTGCGGAAAAATGGGCATTGAATGAAATCAGCAAAGGAAAAAATGATTGCCGGCCTTCCCTATATCGATTCGGAGGGGCAATTATTTAAGGAAAGACAATACGCAAAAGAAGAACTTAAACGGTTTAACGATTCGGAGCCTAAACACCTGAAATTCAGAAAGCAGATTATTCAAAAACTTTTTAAATCGACGGGAACTCGATTCTTTCTCGAACCTCCTTTTCGTTGCGATTATGGTTACAATATTGCTATTGGTGAGAACTTTTACAGCAATTATAATTGTACAATATTAGACGGCGCACCAGTTACCATAGGTGATAATGTATTATTTGGTCCAAATGTAAGCCTCTTCACAGCCGGCCATCCCCTCCATTTTGAAGCAAGAAATCAAGGTTGGGAGTTTGCGTTGCCTATCGTAATCGAAGATAATGTATGGATCGGTGGACAGGTTGTCGTCAATCCCGGCGTGCGAATCGGAAGGAATTCGGTCATTGGTTCTGGATCAGTCGTCACAAAAGATATTCCAGCGGACGTCGTAGCTGCAGGTAATCCGTGCCGGGTTATACGTAACATTACCGAAGCGGATCGGATCACCTATGCTGAAAATCCGTAAGGATCACAAGGAGCAGCACCGGTGTGCAACCATAACCTACCTCATGGCTCATTCTCGGGCATGAGATCATTGGTTAGCGGTAATGAATACGTGATCATGAGCTCCTCCTTTTGTTTTATAGGAACAAAACCATTACTTTCCCAAAAATGCTGCTGTGCAGAGGGCGCTTCGGCTTGGAGCATTTTACCACTGAACGTATCGATAAATAGTCGCGCATGTTTCAATAATGCTGTGCCTACACCTTTCAGTCTTACATGTGGAGCAACAGCGAGGAAATGGATTGTATAAGTATCACCTGAACTAATCAGGCTCAGCACGCCTACTACTTCGTTTCCGTCGTAGGCGGCAAAATGCGTCGCTTCAAAATCGCCCTCCAACATCACCTCGGCCAACTTACCTTCCAGAGCGAAAACCTCTTTTCGAAGTTTCCAGGTCCGGGCGGCAAAAACTTGTTCAATGTACCAATCTATCATAATCCTTTTTCTAATGAGATAAATGCGTCGGAAAGATGATTAATGGTATCCGAAGGTAATAAGGAATAGGCACCAATCGTCTTAACTGCAAGATCTGCCGCGCGCCCATGGATATATACCCCCATAATTAAAGCTTCTTTAGAAGAATAGCCCTGTCCAAGCAAGGAGGTAATAATCCCTGTCAGTATATCGCCACTGCCTCCTGTTGCCATGCCCACGTTGCCTGTACTATTGAAGTAAACGAGCCCATCAGGCATAACCATTGCACTATTTGCCCCTTTTATTAACAGGTAAAACTGATGTTTACGCGCAAAAGCTTTCACTTTCTCAATCTTTTCGAAATCATCTTGCCAAGCACCCAATATCCGGCTAAGTTCTTTGGGATGGGGTGTTAATATACTGTGCGCTGGAACAGAGGCCCAAAGATCTGGTTCGCGGGCAAGAATATTTAAAGCATCGGCATCTAATACCAAAGGGGTATCATTAACCTGAGTTATAAATACCTTTAGCGCATCAATTGTATGGGATGCTGTTCCCATCCCGATTCCGATACCCACTGACTGATAACCTGTTAATAAGGGGAATTGACTAATGAAATCTTGTTGGAGATCAGTCATCACCATCGCTTCGGGCACGGCAGTCTGTAAAATGGTATTACCGCAGCTAGGTACATAAGCTGAAGCTAAACCGCAACCCGCTCGAAGAGCCGCTTTTAGCGCAAGCTGAACAGCCCCCATTTTACCTTTACTTCCGCCAATAATCAGGGTATGACCAAATGTTCCCTTATGATCAAATCTCCTTCGTTGTCGATAAAAGGACCTAACGAACGACTCGTCGACATAAAACAGATTGGTTTCTGCCAATTCAATTGCACGTTGGTTAAGACCGATATCCAATACCTTGAAGTCTTTTACATACCATTGGTTTTCGGGTATTAGCAAGGCTATCTTGGGAAACTGAAAGGTATATACCATATCTGCCTTTACAATGGGAACATCTGTAGCTGTCTTTTCATCAGCCAGCAGCCCAGAAGGCATATCGATCGAATAGATTGTTGCACCACATCCATTTATACTGGAAATTATACCATTCCAGTCAGCTGTCAGTGCTCGCTTTAATCCATATCCAAACAAGCAATCCAGTACGATTGCATGGGAAGGAATATCAATCTGGTCTTCCGCTGCAATTTTTTGAATCATATGATTGGGTAAACGCTTTTGATTGGTAAGATTATCTACGGAGTAATCCTTAACATCCACTAAATAAACCTTGACTTGGGCCTGTTGTTGATCCAACAGACGCGCCAGCACCAAACCATCGCCGCCGTTGTTTCCCTTACCACAAAAAATATAAAAGGTACTTTGCTCCAATCGTGAATGAAGCTTTTTAATTTCCTCAAAAACAACTGTTGCAGCTCGTTCCATCAGGTCAAGACTACTAATTTTCTGATCCTTTAAGGTTTCACTATCAATCCCGTTTATCTGCTGAGCGGAAAGTATCTTCATGTCGTTGCTATTTTTATTGAAAGTACCTATTCTCAAGCTCAATTAAAAATCTCAGTATACTTTTTGGTAGGCGATAGCAATCCTAAAGTAGGATACCAAGAAGGATGCTACCGCCTAACTCGTGTAAGTCACAATTTCTATGCACTTGTTGTTACCTCTTTCACCCCGCCTGTCCGTTTCAAGGTACCCCAAGTATTTAATTCACCTTTAATCGCTTTTCTGACAGACTTGAATAAAACGAAGTACATCAGTTGACGCCAGAAAAAACGCTGCGGAAACAAATAAATTAAATTGCTAAGCTTCTCGCCTTCCATTTTAAAGGCAATGCCTGCAAAGAACATATCCACGAATACAAAAAGGAAGTAATAAAACATCACTTGACCAAAACCGTTATGCAGTGAAAATAATCCTGCAATTCCTGTCCAGCTGATACCATTTACCTCGCTTAGGGAGAAAAGACCGCTCACCAGAGAGAATAACATAAAAATATCGGCCAAGGGCGCAAATAAAGGAAGTATAATCTGAAAAATCAGAATATTAGGCATTCCGACCATACCAAAATAGCCATATTTGGGATTCAACAGGGTCTGTTTATTTTTCCAAAAACTCTGCAACACACCAAAGCTCCAACGGAAACGCTGCTTGAAGAGCATTTTTACCGTATCTGGTGCTTCCGTATAAGCGATTGCTTCAGATGAATTTCGCACGGTATAACCCGCTCTTAATATACGCATGGTTAGATCACAATCTTCCGCTAATGTATCCGTTGTAAATCCACCCACTTCCAAAATAACAGATCTACGAAAGGCGCCAATTGCCCCTGGTACGACCGATATCATGTTGAGCAAATCGAAAGCTCTCCTATCCATATTCTGTGAAGTAATATACTCGATCGATTGCCAATGTGTCAATATATTATGGACATTTCCTACTTTAACACTTCCTGCGACAGCAGCGACTTGAGATTTGTTAAAATATTTCATCAACTGCTTTAACGCATCTGTCTTCAGTTGAGTATCGGCATCGATACAGAGCACAAACTGAGCATCGGATTGCTCGATACCATAGTTAAGCGCAGATGCTTTCCCTCCATTTGGTTTTGTAAATAACCTGACTTTAGGATGATCGCCATACACCTTACTGACCATCTCAAAAGTTTTATCTTTCGATCCATCATCAACAAAAATCAACTCATAATTGGGATAATCCAAATTCAACAGGCTTTTTATCGTTGCCAATACGGTTATTTCCTCATTATAGGCAGGAATGATCACACTTACCTTCTCCCGAGGATCCACAACCAATTGAGATTGCTCTTTTTTACTTTTTTGTTTTTGCCGGATTGCCAAATAAGCAATCATTGCTGTTCTAAAAATTGCCAATACAATGGCAATGGAAAAAACCAGATTCAAGAAGATGTTACCATAAAACAATGTTCCTAAGAACAAGCGGTTGGAAGATCCACTAAATCCCGAATCGGAAGCATTTTCAACAGGTGGCATCAATTCATCTCGTTTTTTGCCCATTAAATCACTAATCGTTGCAAATTTATATCCATGCGATTTAAAATAATGAATAATACGTGGCAAGGCGGCTATGGTCGCTTCTCGATTTCCTCCAGCATCATGTAATAGGATAATATTCCCGTTATCGCGTTGTTTGATGACTTCATTATAGACTTCATCTGCTGTACGGCCAGGTAACCAATCGTTGGGATCGATGTATTCGCCAATATTGATATAGTTCTCTTTACGGCTCTGAGCCACGGGCAGAATTTCGGCCACCGTCTGTGGTTCGGCATCCGCATTAAAAGGAGCTCTGAAAAGAATTGTACTATGACCGGTTATACATTCAATGATCTTTCGGGTGGCGTTCAACTCGAACTTAACACGATTTGGCCCTATTGTGGACATATCGGGGTGAAAAAAAGTATGGTTACCGATTTCATGTCCCTCCTGGTATTCGCGACGGACCAGATCCATATTTTTCTCAGCCATCACACCCACAAGAAAGAAAGCTCCCGGAACACGTTCTTTTTTTAAGATGTCCAATACTTGTGGCGTATATGTCGGATCAGGCCCATCATCGAATGTGAGCACCACCGTCTTGTCTCTTTCTCCAAAGCGCTTAATAACGTAATTACTCGGTGTTTTTACATACACTTGGTCCTGAATCATTAGCGTCGATGGATCGTAAGTAAATTTAACTTCCCCAGGAGCCGGGCTATTGACCAAATCCAAAATTTCCCCATCGCCAATATATTGAATCCCTCCCACATTGATCTGACTTATTTTCCGAAAGTCAAAAGGCTCTTTTTTCAAATTTTCTTGATTCAATGATCTGGAAATAAACGACCATAAACGAGCGTCTTCACTTCCCAAACGCCAAAGAGCAATGCCTGCAAGGCCCCAGTCATCGGCTTTGCGGATGAGATTGAAATAAGTTGCGGCATCGGTGAAATAGACATCATGGCGCATCCCCGCACCATCTGTATAGCTGAAGTTGAGATTGGAAGATTGGGGATCAAAAGTAATCTTAGCATTATAATTATGCGCCAAGATAACGGCGTTATCATACGTCAACGTTTTGCCCACCCGATCTTTCGGCCAGTCATATCCATAACATGCCAAAGCCAAAATCACTTTGTCTGCATCGATCTTATTGCAAAGTTCATCCAGGTTCTTTTCAACCCATGCCTGATGTGAAATGGCCCCAGCATTACTTTCAATGGAATGCTGATCATAAGCCATCAAAATAATATAATCGTTGTATTTTTGTAAGGAAATGGGATCGTAATCATCATTTTCAGGCGAGATATCTTGCGTGACAAGCAGGCCCTCCGTATGAAATACGGTATAGATATGCGCCATAAAATCGTTTAATGGCTGGTGGTCATCCAACTGTAAATTCTCAAAGTCGATATTTATGCCTGCAAAACCATTACGCTTCACTTTAAGAAGGATGTCGTCTATAAAACGTTGTTGTTTATCCGGATTAAGCAAAATAGCCTTTACAGTCTGCCCATCAAAATCGTTACCACTGAAATTGGAAATCTGCGCAATTGCTTTACGCTTATATTGATGGATCACCTTAAGCGCAGCAGTATCTGCTTTATCGACCACGGTATCTTGATTAGGTACCGTAAAAAAGGACTCCATGGCGACCATATCCAAATGACCTATATTTCGGCGTAAATCAGATAAAGACTGTTCACGAACTTCATTAGACCAAGAACTGACATAAAAGCCCATATTGATCCTGTCTTTGGTACCAATATGTTTCAAATGCTTCAGCTCACGGTCACGTTTAATCTTCTCCAATTCGGATTTTACAATGGTAAACTCCTTGAATTGTTTGGATTTTTTTAATCTGGCGGTGGACTTTTCGGTCAATGCTGTGTTGGTATTAATTGTTGGAAAAGGAGGAATCTGAATCTTTCCCAATGTATAAACCACAGATATCACACCAATGATCAAACCTATCACCAATGCGCTGCTCATCCATGAAAAAGCGTACCAGCGCTTTTTGCTTGACGTCTGAAAAATCTGTTTTCCTGACATAATCGTATTCTTTTTAACTTCGGCTAAGCTACATCAGAAAATGATCCAAAAAGCGGATGAGTAGCTTAAAAATTTCTTAATTTTCTCAAATGATTTATGTTTCGAATTATATCTAGATTTAAGTATATTCGATAAACGCAATACACTAGCTCAGAAAATTTTATATGAGATCCATATATGTACTCATTCCACTCCTCTCGTGTCAGGTTTTCATTGGCTGTGGACAACCGAATGTGGCTGCACCAAAAGCCCAAGTGCTCGACTCGGTCGCTGCGGATCTAGCGCGAACGGACGGAAGCCAGTTTATTAACCCCACTGGGATGACGGTCAAATCACGCATTTTATTGCCGGAAGGCTTTAAAAGAGCAAACTACCGGACTGAAGAATTTGGAAATTTCCTTGAAAATCTTCCATTGTACCCCATCGACAGGGAGGTACATTATTACAATGGAAAAATTAAACCTAGAAATAACATCTACAACAGTGTTGTAAAGCTGGACATCGGAAAGCGCGATTTACACCAATGCGCGGATGCTGTCATGCGGCTCAGGGCAGATTACTTATACCAACAAAAGCGGTACAAGGATATCAAATTCAACTTCCTTTCAGACGGTAAACCCCGTACATTTACAAACTACGCAAAAGGAGATTACGCCTACCCAACCTATTGGAAATATTTGGAATATATTTTTGCCTATGCAAATACGGCTTCACTACATGATGAGCTGCCCCGTGTAAAAACGACTCAAGAAGTTAAGATTGGAGATACTTTTATCCAAAAAGGATCTCCTATTGGCCATGCAATCATTGTAGTTGATCTGGCCAAGGACAGCACTGGAAAAACAATTGTACTACTCGCACAAAGCTACATGCCAGCCCAAGAAATACAAATTTTAAACAATTGGAACAACAGCAAGCTTAGTCCTTGGTACGATATTGACCAAGATATTATAAAAACCCCTGAATGGACATTTTATCCTAAAAACCTTAAAACCTGGGAGTAGTCCACTGTGAACAAGACTGTCGTTAAAATCGACCGGATGATTGTCCGTACAAGCAGTAAAAAATAATAAAAGATATTTTTGTCTTTTATTATAATTCTCTATTTTTGTAAACGATAGTCATTTGCAAATGAACCCTATCAAGGTTATAAGATTCCTCACAGCGAGTGGATTTTTTCATTTTTTATTCTGATCAAATAAAAGATAAAAAGGTATTTAAATATTTTATTATGATTACTGAAGCACAAAAAGAGTTAATAAAAGGTACTGTACCGGTTTTAAACGAACATGGTGTAGCGCTGACCAGTTATTTTTATAAACGTATGTTTGACCACAATCCGGAGCTTAAACATGTCTTCAATATGGGAAACCAACAAAATGCGCGACAACAAACGGCTTTGGCTACAGCAGTATTAGCCTATGCGGAGCATATTGAGAATCCAGCAGTCCTTCTTTCGGCAGTGAAACATATCGGACAAAAACACAGTAGCCTCAATATTCGTCCGGAGCATTATCAGATTGTTGGGAAGCATTTATTGGCGTCCATTCAGGAAGTATTGGGGGCTGCTGCCACAGAAGAACTGATTGAAGCCTGGGAAGTTGCCTATTTTCAGCTAGCAGATCTGATGGTCGGAGTCGAAAAGGATATGTATAATCAGATGATCCAGAGCGACGGCGGATGGACGGGCTGGAAGCCATTCACCATTATAAAAGTGGTAGCCGAGACCGATGAGATCCAGTCTATTTATCTCAAGCCAACAGATCAAGGAAGACTTCCAAAACACGAGGCAGGCCAGTATGTAAGTGTACGTATATTTCTTCCCGAATTACACCTGTATCAACCCAGACAATATAGTCTTTCCGATGCGAGTAACGGCAAGTACCTCCGGATTTCGGTAAAAAGAGAAGCCGCGGAAGGAAAACCTGAGGGTATGGTGAGTAATTATATACATCAATACGTTGAGGTTGGAAAACAACTGGAACTCACAGCACCAACAGGCTCCTTTCAATTGGTCGAAAGTGACAAACCACATGTATTTATCAGTGGCGGCGTTGGTCAGACCCCATTGATGGCCATGTTAGAGCATCTAGCGGACAAGAAAGAAGACAAACCGATCACTTGGATCCATGGTTGCCGCAACCCTGATCTACATGCGTTTAAAGAAAGAGTAAAAACATTGGAGAGCCAACATCAAAACATGACTAGCTTTTCTTTCTATGACGAAGCGCAGGGTATGGACACTGACGCTCTTGAGGGTTGGGTTGATCTCGCTAAAATAGATGCTTCTTATCTTCCACAGGAGGCAAACTATTACCTGTGTGGCCCTGCAGGATTTATCAAAAAGCACTTCCAATATTTAACCCATCAGGGCATCAACGCTGAGAACATTCATTTTGAAGAATTTGGTCCGGCATCTTTGCAACTAAATTAATTGCACTGCCCTATTTCATGAAATAGTCATCCCTAATTTTTAATCGTTGCGGATGGCTATTTTTGATTTTGTACATTTGCAAAAAGCAAAAAAGAGATTATGGGTATTTTTTCTAAAACATGTGAATATGGACTAAGGGCAGTTTTTTTTATTGCACAAAGCTCCCAAGAAAATAAACGCGTGAGCATAAAAGAAATAGCAGAGAGTATCCATTCTCCAGAGGCTTTTCTAGGCAAGATACTACAGAATCTAAGCCGAGCAGGTATCATTCGATCCATGAAGGGACCTGGCGGGGGGTTTTACCTCGACAGCGGAGATATGTCCACACCACTATCCGAGGTCGTTAAAGCGATCGACGGTGAAAGTCTGTTTGTCGGCTGCGGCATGGGGCTTGAATTCTGCTCCGAACAATATCCCTGTCCTTTGCATCATGAGTTCAAAAGCATACGCAATAACCTTTCAGAAATGCTTCAAAAAACAACAGTCGGCCAATTCAATGATGATCTTATCAAGGGAAAAATCCTATTAACGAAAAGCCATATCGAACCCGATAAAACCAGGACAAATTCCTCAGATTAATAGGCCAAATCTTCCGCTTCTTCCTACTATTTTCCAGCTGTGCCCCTTTACAAAAAGTAAAGAAGTGCGCATAAATTCCATTTTTCAATATATAAATATTAAATCCATATAACACACAATAAACACCTGAAAAATAGGTTTATAAAAAAAATAAAAGTGTAAAAAAAAGAATTTTAGACATCTTAGCATTCGTTTCCACAGAAGACCTAAAATCGCCCTAAATTCGACCTTTTAGGGTGAAACTACGCTTATAGGAAAACCGATCTGGCAGAGGCTCGACCGCCTCGATATAACCTGTTGTAAATAATGCTCATTTCCTAATTAAACAGTCCTATTGAGCGCAGCAATCAGGCATCTATCTAACCGATCACTGGGCAATAATTGCCCTCTTTGCATAGCTTTCCTTTGGGTTAAATTTAAAAAATGAGGATTATTCTCTGACTACAACACCATCTTTTCGTATTTTTACTGGAAGAATCATACTATTAAAAATAATAACAATTTAAACTCTAATTAACAATAAATTATGTAATTTATATAAACAAAAAAAATAGCATTAAACAACACCATAACGGGCTATTTTAAATAAAAAAAGGCGTGGATAAAATTTTATCCACACCTTTTTCTTACTCAAGTACAGCCACAATGTGAAGAACCATACAGCCCCGGTTTACACAAAAGTTAAACGGGTAAATATCGTTGTATCTTCGCGCTTGATTTACGCAGGCTGAAAATAACATGTGCGACAAGACATATGTCAATGATAACCGCAGACAAAAAAGGCCTCGAAACAAATGGGCGCCAGAGCAGGTTCAATTGACCAGCGCAAGCTCCACTTGCGCCCCATCTCTTAAACACAAGCAAACATGCGATTTAACAAGCCTATTATGCGATATAAGACAATATCTATCTATAACCATCCAAATGTATATAATCTTTACAAAATCGCTTAAAACGGATAATAACAGCTTTCCCGCCTAACTATGGGTAAACCTTAAAAACACAGCTGTCGAAGTACCCATGAGGAGTACTTGACTTGCAATCAACGGGACACTCTATATCACCATTCTGAGTCATGCTATCCAATTCTACCCCCCTCTTAATCGATTTAAGATAACAACCTTCTGCAAAGCACCACATTCACCTCTACAAAAAAAGAAGAGCACAGTGGGGCTTAAAATGACTCAAACAACATCTTATCTGCGCTAGAACTTTATGGACCCAGTAAAAAACTTCAGGAGTTGAAGGGTGGCAAATTCATAAAAAAAATGAGAATAAAAACCTTTAAAATAAATAAGTAAAATGGATTATATAAAGCTATACATCATAAAAAAACTACCCTAGACCGTTAAAATCAAATTCGGAAAGAACATAACAAACGCTTTTATTATCTTTAAATTTTTCAAAAAGACCATGAATAAAGACACCTTAGTGAGATCATTCTTAAAAGCAGAACGGATAAAGATGAAGAAAGCCCGTAATGTCATTATTGGAATTTTCTTGGTTATGTTTGCTTTTTGTTACGGTTTTTTCTTATTTGCCTTTTTTTCGAAATGGTCAGCCAGTGAAGATAAGCTCTCGTTTTTCTATAAATCATTCCCTACCCTATCTGTTCTTTTTATTTATTTAGGTTTTGCGTTCGGTATATTGTGCTGGATGGCTTACATTAAAAATCAAAAATTCATCAATGCGCTACAGCGACTAAACGATCATGATATAGCAGTCTACCAGGAGTACAATAGACGACTCATGCACTTTTTTGCCGTTGCCGCTCCTTATCTTTTTTGTGAAAATGAGATTTTATTCTTTCCGTTGATCGGAGATAAACGGATCGCTATTCATCAAATCCATCGTATTGAAACAAAAATTATCAGAAATTACCGGGGACCTAACAGCTATCGTATCTATTTCTACAATGAATTCAACAAAATTCATCAGGTTACCATGAATCAAAAAGGAGCTTTTGAGTTTTTACAGGAAGAGCTTTGGAAGAAAAAACCGGATTTGGTTATTTTAGCAAGAAATCATTAATAAAAAGGTTTTACGGATAATGTCGAAAAAAGCACAAAGACGCAATGCTACCTCACAGTCAATATCGGATTTTAATCCAGCCAACAGCGAATCGATGACCTTCTCACTAAACACACGATACGAACAAATCTATAACCTTCTAGCGAAGAACATTCATACGGTTGTTAAGGACGCCTAAGCTGAGCCGATCAATCCTTTATTCTTTTTCCAACAAAGCTACTTTTGTTAATATACGAGCCATATTTTCCTGATTCCGCAACTTCTTTGATCACTTGATTGCGCTCCTCGAGAAAGCATCGCATATAGCGCGTTAAAAAAAGCCATTCTGCAAATCTCCCCAAAACTCCGAGCGGCGCCTTGAAATTAAATATATCACGCATGACTACTTTTCCATTTTCAAGTTGCTTGAAAATGTGCTTGTGATCCATGTAATGAAATACCCCCTGGGTCATTTGATCTTCAAAAAAATGAGGCTTTTCCATCGCCGTTATCTGCACGGTCAATGTTTGCGTAATGCCGAGATGTCTTGCGTGCCACCGAACCCTTTGTCCTGCTTCGATCAAACCCGTCGTCACTCCATCAATCGCTTTCTCCCTTGTTTTCTTTGTCGAATACATATGCAAATCAATACTACGCGCCAGGTCAAAAACAACAGGCAAAGGAGCCTCTATAACTGTATCTAAAATAAGCTGCGGCATAATATACTCTTAAAAATTTTCACACGAATTTCGTAAAATTCGGTAACTTCTTTAGGATTCAGCATTAGAATTTTATAAATTGAGTGTATTCTATCCAAACAGCAACATAGACAATAAGCATGATAACACTCCTTCCATTCGAAAGATCAGATTTCCCCCTTTTTAAATCCTGGATTGGATCAGCAGAGGAACTATTGCAATTTGCAGGACCTTATTTTTCGTTTCCACTTAGCGATCAGCAACTTGAACAATATATACAAGACCCGAAGCGCCGCGCTTTTAAAATAACAGATACAACAACCACAGAAACTATTGGTCACTGTGAATTAAACTTCGAACGAGACATCCCAAGACTCTGCCGCATTTTAATTGCAAAAAACTCCGAACGAAATAAAGGCTATGGCAAAAGCACCGTAAATGCACTGCTAAAACTACTTTTCACCGAAGGAAACTATGATATAGCTGATCTAAACGTTTATGACTGGAACTACAATGCAATTCGGTGCTATGAAACCGTAGGCTTCCGGATCAACGAAAATATTATTTCAACAGTAACAATTGGAGATGAAACCTGGAAAAGCCTCAATATGCAAATCAATAAATCAACATGGAAAGCTAATTTAGCGCGATGAAAAACAAGCGAAAATTAAAGCATATCACCCTATACTTACTTATTATGGGTACATTGATCGGTTTTTATAGCTGGAAAATCGAGCCGCATTGGGTAAAATATGAACAGATCTATCTATCTATAAAACATTTACCCGAGGTATTGAACGGAAAATCATTGGTCCAGATTTCTGACATCCACATCGGAAACTATGTGGATAAAGATTTTATAAAAAGAACCTTCCGAGAAATCGCAGCATTAAAACCGGATATCATTGTCTACACCGGCGATTTTGTACGGCTCGTTAATCATAAAATACCCTTAGCTGAGCTTGATAAAGTCATGCAAGTTGCACCAAAAGGCAAACTTCAGACATTGGCGATCCTAGGAAATCATGATTATGGAACGAATTTTAGGGACAGTGCTGCAGCAGATTCAATCGTGAGCCTACTCAAAGGATATAACATAAGCGTATTGAGAAATGAAAGTATAACAATCCATGGGTTAAGAATATTCGGCATAGATGACCTTTGGGGAACGAATTTTAACCCTATCAAAGCTATGAAGGAGTATAACCAATCGCAAGCCAGTTTGGTCTTATGCCATAATCCAGATGCCGCAGACCTCAATGTCTGGAATGGTTACACTGGCTGGATTCTGGCAGGACATACACACGCGGGTCAGGTACGAATTCCATTTTGGGGCTCCCCGATCATACCTGTACGAAACAAGAAATATGATCAAGGAATAAAAAAAATAAGCGGAAACAGAATATTATATATCAATCGAGGACTGGGACACAGTATTCCTATCAGATTCAACGCCAGACCCGAGGTTACAATTTTCACCTTGAAAAAGGAATCACAAAATGAAATCCATTAGGTTCGATCCGACCTTTTAAAGAAGGTATGGATAAAATGCGGTATAAATAGTTTGCCTATAATCGTCTAAAGGATCTATTCCTTGCGGTCTACCCAAAACAGCATAGCTTGAACTCCAAAAATCCGAAACGATGAAAAGCTGACGCACAAAGCTTTTTAAATTCGACAATGGAATATCTCGACGGAACATACCAGCATCTGCATAACACATAAATAAAGACATCAATTGTTCCTCACGCCGCGCAACCAAACCTCGATAAGATTCGGCGATTTCAGGAATCCAGCTACAGATTTCAACAAAATTCTCAAAAATAAATCTATACTTATCAATTAGCGCATAAGAAACATCCACGAAACAGTTCAGTAGTTGCAGAAAAGGTAGTGTCGGATCAGCAGGAAGCAAAATCATTTTATCGTATTCGGCTTGAAGTAACTGAAAAACGTGAAAAATAATATCTTCCGTATGTTTAAAATGATAATGGAGATTACCAGCGCTTATACCCATTTCTTGCGCGATTTGACGCGTCGTTACTGTACGTACACCTTCGCGGTTATATACCCTTATCGCTTCGTTAATAATTTTTTCTTTCGTATTCATGATACAAATTTAGAACAATTGTTCTAAATTTGTATCATAAAGTATAACGTTAAGACAACATAGATGGAAAAACCAGCAAACAATTGGCTAAAAAAACAGTATATAGACATCAAACATACTTTGATTCCTGCCCGCCCGAGCGATAGCACTTGGAAAAAATTCGGCAAACAAACAGCATTTTTTATGTTTCTAACCTTAATGGTATGTGGCGCAATTGCAATGTTAATCGCCGTTTCCTTTGCTCACTAAGCAAGGAGCTTTTTGATTGTTTATTTATTTTTTATTGGTGTTGTTGGGTTTTCATCAGATTCACCAGGGCAAATAATTTCCCAATTCCATTCTTGAATAATTGGTTAACAGACTTTGTATTTGTTCCGATTATTATTCATTTTTCATCCACAATCGGAAGCTTCATATTCAATAATAATAAGGCGCATGGCTATCCTCTCTATCAAATCTGGACGATCTCTTTGCTTGCGTCTATCCTTTTTGAATGGATCATGCCCAAGTACACAAGCTATAATACCGGAGACATTATTGATGTTTTAGCCTATTTTGCTGGCGGTTTATTCTATTTTTATATTCATCAACCTCTCTACATCAGCAGAAATCTTCCATCCCCCCGGTAAACAAGGAACAGCTTCTTACCTCAATACAGATGCAGGCAAGGCGTCCGAAAAACACAATGCTTTGAAACTAATAAAATATATGAAAGGAGAACCAGATGATTATCTTAATAGCGATATCATATCGATAGGTAAAACCAAGGCCAGTCGAGTTACAGCATAAAAAAACCTTTGTTTGACGCCAACCACGATGATATCAAACAAAGGGCTTATGATCAACACCTGACATGCCAAGTGTTTTCTTTCGTGCTAATATTCAATCAAAACCTCGGTTACTTGCGCACCTTGTTTTGCACTTTTGAATTTAAACTTCACCTTTTGGTTGAGGTTTAATTTCTGACCGACGAGACGATCATTGAAATATATTGATTGCTGCGTTTCGTTGTCCCTAATAAAACCGTAATTGGACTCTGTATTATAATGAACAACCTTTCCAAAAGAATAGTCTTCTTGAGGAGAAGCGTTATATGTCGGAGTTTCACCTTCTTTCAATTTTACCGGCGGTTTGTCTGAGATATTTCCGTATTCATCAACATAGGCAAACAATTCTTCTAATGACTTTCCCTTGTCATTGTTTGTTTTGTTGAATTCTTTTTTCTCATTTTTTTGTTGCTTTTTAAGTAGCTTCTTTTTTTCTCGTTCTTTTTTGTTAAATGTAATTTGGCTTTTGCTCATTCAATATGGATTAAAATAAAATGTTCCCGAAGAGGTTACGGACCTTTAGAGCTTCATTGAAAAGATAAAAATGCGAGGTATACTAAGGAGATATTTGCAAAGATAAGAAAAATTCTTCAGAAAATGTCTATTAAGCGTTTGTATTCATGCTGATATCAACTTAGCGTGAGTTCATCGTTATTGATTTTAAGCTCGATCTATAGGTAATAGTTTTATGCGTATTTTTTTTGTGAACGCCCCTAGAGCAAACGATAGTTTGACTAGCGGTGAGTTTAACCTTCAATTGTGAATAAGAGCCTATACTGTCGCATCCTTTCGCAAATAGATAAACTCGATTGCAATCCTAAAATTGAGAAATTCCATAAAACAAAAAGATCATTTAGACGTTACTTTTAAAAAAAACTATGGAAATAAGAAACATCGAAAGGGACGAAAGAGGCAATTTTATTGCAGAAGTTGAAAATAATGAAGCCGGAATTTTAGAGTATACCTGGCAAAACGATCATGAGTTCTCCATTGATCATACAGAAGTCTACGACGAGTATCAGGGAATGAGTGTGGGAAAAAAATTGGTACTGGAGGCTGTTGACTACGCCCGAAAGAATGACGCCAAAATTATCCCAAATTGTCCCTATGCGAAAGCTATCTTCGATAAAACAATAGCTTTTCAAGATGTATTGGCATAAAAAAGCCGTTTTATCCTATCGATAAAACGGCTTTTTATACTGTATTGAGTGGATTAAATGACGATATTGATTATTTTTCCTTTGACAAAAATAATCTTTTTGATCGCCTTCCCATCTAAATGCCGTTGTACATCAGCATGGGCTTTAATCGTATCTTCTACTGCTTTTTGATCTAAATCAAGTGCCAATGACAGATTAAATTTCATCTTACCATTGAAAGACACCGGATAAGCAAATTCCGATTCAACTAAATATTCTGGTTTAAATACAGGATATGAAGCGTAAGATAGTGTACCAGCTTCATTACCCAACAGCGCCCACAACTCTTCCGTAATATGTGGTGCATAAGGCTGAAGAATAATGACAAGCTGTTCCAATATTTGTCTTTTATTGCATTTCAACTCGGTCAATTCATTGACACAGATCATAAAGGCTGAAACTGAAGTATTGAATGAAAAACGCTCAATATCGTCTTCCACCTTTTTGATAATTTTATGTAAGGCTTTAAACTCTGCTTTGGATGGATCTTCATCGGAAACAGTGAAACTACCCTCAGCGTCGTGGAACAGTCGCCATACTTTACGTAAAAACTTATAAACTCCTTCAATCCCATTTGTATTCCAAGGCTTAGCTTGCTCCAAAGGCCCCAAAAACATTTCATATAGTCGTAATGTATCTGCTCCATAGGATTCGATAATATCGTCCGGATTGACCACATTGAATTTGGATTTTGACATTTTCTCCACTTCGCTGCCGCAGATATACTTACCATTTTCCAACACAAATTCGGCATTGGCAAAGTCAGGTCTGAAAGCTTTGAATTTTTCCAAATCCAACTGATCATTATAGACTATATTTACATCGACATGTAATGGAATTGTTTTATATTCGTTTCTCAACCCATAGGATACAAATTGATTTGTACCTCTACCCTCTTCATCCAACACACGATACACAAAATTAGAGCGCCCTTGAATCATGCCCTGATTAATCAATTTGCGGAATGGCTCTTCCTCATTTTGATAGCCCAAATCTTTCAAAAACTTGTTCCAAAAACGCGAATATAACAAGTGTCCAGTAGCATGCTCAGAGCCACCGATGTATAAATCTACGGCTTTCCAATAATCCACTGCTTCTTTAGACGCAAAATTACCTTCATTTTTTGGATCCATATATCTAAACCAATACCATGAAGAGCCCGCCCATCCTGGCATCGTACTCAATTCATACTCATATTGATCTTCATATTTCCAATCTTTTGCCCTTCCTAAAGGAGGTTCTCCTGATTCTGTCGGTAAATATTTATCAACTTCGGGCAATAAGAGCGGTAATTCTTCTTCTTTAATTAAATAAGGTAATCCATTTTTAAAGTAGACAGGAACGGGTTCTCCCCAATAACGCTGACGACCAAAAATAGCGTCACGCATACGGAAGTTTATTTTTGCTTTACCTAATTTTAATTCTTCCAATTTGGCAATCAACGCAGGGACCGCCTCTTGGTAAGTCATACCATTGATAAAATCGGAATTGATATATTTCCCGTCTTTATTAGGATCAGCTTCTTCTTCAATATGTTGGGTATCCGAAATAGGAATAATAGGAAGAGCAAAATGTTTAGCAAACACATAGTCACGTTGATCGCCACTCGGAACAGCCATTACAGCACCTGTACCATAACCGGCAAGTACATAATCTGCAATCCAAATTTGTACATCTTGTCCTGAAACAGGATGTTGAGCATAAGAACCTGTAAAAGCACCAGAAACTGTTTTCGTATCGGCCATACGATCCAATTCAGATTTTTTCGCCGTTTTCTCGATATAGGCATCCACTTCAGCTTGCTGCTCAGGTGTAGTCAATGCAGCCACCAATTCATGCTCTGGAGCCAATACGATAAACGAAACGCCAAATAGGGTATCTACACGTGTAGTGAATACCTCTATGTTTGTATTTAATTGTGGCACGGGAAATTTCACGGAGGCACCTACAGATTTCCCGATCCAGTTCCGTTGCATTTCAACCAAAGGCTCTGGCCAATCAATTGTATCTAAACCTTTCAACAAACGATCCGCATAGGCCGTAATACGCATAGACCACTGCATCATCTTCTTTTGCTCCACAGGATAACCGCCACGTTCAGAGACACCGTTGATTACCTCGTCGTTCGCTAACACTGTACCTAAAGCGGCACACCAGTTTACTGTACTTTCACGCAAATAAGCAATCCGATATTTCAACAATTCCCGTTGTTGTTTTTCTTCGTCAAAAGATTTCCATTCATCAGCGCTGAATTCCAAGACATCTTCATCGGAAACTGCTAAAATGCCAGCAGAGCCACTTGCAACAAACCTAGCGATTAATGTTTCGATCGGTTCAGCTTTATCTGACTCTTTATTATACCAAGAATCAAACAATCTCATAAAAATCCACTGTGTCCATTTGTAGTATGACGGATCAGAAGTACGTACTTCTCTACTCCAGTCATAAGAGAACCCAATGTTATCCATTTGCTCACGATAACGATTGATATTTACCTCAGTCGTAACAGCAGGATGCTGACCAGTTTGAATGGCATATTGCTCTGCAGGAAGTCCAAAAGAATCATATCCCATCGGATGCAATACATTGAAACCTTTCAAACGTTTATATCTTGAAAAGATGTCCGAAGCAATATATCCCAGCGGGTGACCAACGTGCAGCCCCGCTCCGGAAGGATAAGGAAACATATCCAATACATAGTATTTTGGCTTTTGATGCGTATCGGACGTTTTATACGTTTGATGATCCGCCCAAAATTTTTGCCACTTTTTCTCTAATGATTTGTGATTATACTCCATTTTTATTCGTAAGGAATTTTTATGACTTGCGAAATTACGATTTTAATACTGAAATGTGATAAAAGTTTTGTAGTTTGAACAATAAATTATAGTATTGAAAAGTTAATTAAACATAGGAAGAAAACAGCGTTCGAATAGATTTTATCAAAGTAATTACAAGATTAATTCGAAATCTTCCACTCAAATAGTTACTTTCGCAAATAAATTTTTGCTTATTATGTCAGAATACGAATTAAGCACACAAAAAAGAAAAACAAAATCTGTATATGTATCTACGGTTATCAGTATCGCTCTCGTGTTGCTGGTAACAGGTATGTTAGGGTTACTCTTGGTGCACGCTAAAAATCTTTCGAAATACGTTAAGGAAAATATCGTCTTAAATGTCATCGTAAATGATGGCACAAGTGAAGGTGATGTCCTTTCACTACAAAAAGACCTTGAAAAAGATCCTTACGTACTTCGCACCGAATATATCAGTAAAGAATTGGCTGCAAAAAACTTGAAAGAAGATCTTGGTGAAGATTTCGTACAATATCTGGGGCATAACCCACTATTGCCTTCTTTAGATGTTTACATGAAAGAGAATTATGCCAATACAGATAGCATTAAAACTTTTATTGAAAAGATTTCCAAAAACAATAAAATTAAAGAAGTTGTATACCAAGAGTCATTAATTGACATGGTCAACAAAAACGTACGCATCATCGGAATGATTGTTCTTGCTTTTGCGGTTATCTTACTGATTATCGCCGTAGCTTTAATCAATAATACGATACGTCTTGCGATCTATTCGCAGCGTTTCTTAATTAAAAGTATGCAATTGATTGGGGCGACTAAAAACTTTATTCGTAAACCATTTATAACATATGGCATCATTCATGGTTTATTGGGATCTTTGATCGCGATTTTACTGCTCATTCTAACGCTGAAATTTGCACAACAGCAAATACCGGAACTGGTTTTTTTACGCAACTGGTTTGAATTTGCAGTGATCTTTTTAGGCGTAATCCTGATTGGAATTCTCATTTCGGGACTTAGCACCTATTTCGCAGTAACAAAATATTTAAAGGCACAATCTAACGATTTATACAGATAAAAATGGCTCAAATAAAGAAATCTACTGAATCAGTCAATAAAGGTTCATTTGTATTCTCCAAAGTAAATTACCAACTGTTTATAGCGAGCTTAGCTATTGTAGTCATTGGCTTTACATTGATGTCTGGTGAAACTGACATTTATAGTTTTACCAAGATCACCTTGGCCCCTATTGTTGTTGTTCTTGGATTTGCGATCGGATTCGCGGCAATCCTATATCGTCCCAAAAACAAATCAAATTAAAGCATAATCTTACCTCAAACAGATGTCTATTATTGAAGCTATCATCCTTGCTATCATTGAAGGATTAACGGAGTTTTTGCCTGTGTCTTCGACAGGTCATATGATCATTGCTACTGCCCTAATGGGTATTCAACCATCGGCCTTTGTCAAATTATTTACAATTGTCATCCAGTTAGGAACGATATTATCCGTATTGGTGTTATACTACAAGCGTTTCTTTAAAACACTATCATTTTACTACAAATTGATCATTGCAGCTATCCCCGCCTCTGTTTTGGGCTTGTTATTCAACGATTATATTGATGCATTACTGGAGAGTCCATTAATGGTCGCCGTGATGTTGGTCGTCGGCGGTCTCGTTTTACTTTTTGTTGACAAGTGGTTCAACAAACCAACTGTTGAAGATTCGGACAAGGTTTCCTACAAACAAGCTTTTATGATCGGGGTATACCAATGTCTTGCATTAATTCCGGGTACCTCAAGATCTGCAAGCACAATTATTGGTGGTATGGCCGAGAAACTAACACGTAAAGCTGCTGCGGAATTCTCCTTTTTCCTTGCTTTGCCTATGATGTTTGGCGCTTCTGCCGTAAAGCTTTTAAAGTTCTTTAAAGAAGGTAACACCTTCACGGGAGAAGAACTTAATTTGCTTATTATCGGAAATCTAATTGGTTTCGTTGTTGCAATCGTCGCCATTAAGTCTTTTATCGGCTTTTTAACCAAATATGGTTTTAAAGCATTTGGTTGGTACCGAATCATCGTTGGTGTAATTATTCTTGCCCTCCTACTTTCGGGTCATAGTTTACAAATTATCTAAAATCTTTGGATGGAAAATATAGAGGTTAGTGAAAACTCAGCAAAGTTCAACTTTGCTGAAGGAGAAATGTTGTTGATCGATAAACCTTTAACATGGACAAGTTTTGACGTGGTTGGTAAAGTTAGAAACTCAATCAAGCCATTAAAATTAAAAGTCGGTCACGCAGGGACTTTAGATCCACTGGCAACGGGGCTACTCATTGTATGCACTGGAAAACTAACAAAAAAAATAGACAGCTACCAAGCTGAGGACAAAGAATACACGGGTTCGATCACCTTAGGAGCGACGACGCCTTCTTACGATCTGGAAACAGAAATTGACCAAACCTTTTCAATCGATCACATCACGGAGGACATGATCTTCGAAGCAGCAAAATCCTTTGAAGGCGATATTCAGCAATTTCCCCCCGCCCATTCAGCCATAAAAATTAATGGCGAACGTGTCTATGAAAAGGCCCGTCGTGGCGAGGAGGTTGAAATAAAGTCCCGCCAGGTACGTATCAATAGCTTTATCATTGAAAGAATCGAGCTCCCCAACGTATATTTTCGTATATCCTGTTCAAAAGGAACTTACATCAGATCGTTGGCCTACGATTTTGGAAAATTCTTACAGAGTGGATCACATCTGAGTTCCTTGCGACGCACCAAAAGTGGAGATTATCGCGTAGAAAATGCTTGGAACCTTGAACAACTTATCGCTGAAATAAAACGTCATAAAGAAATCATTAAATAACTTTACCGTCCCATTTTATTGATTCTTTATCTTATTTTTGCAAAAACTCCTATAAATGAAAATCTACAGAAGTTTAGATGATTTCTCACCAGTTGAAAATGCAGTTGTAACCATCGGTACTTTCGATGGAGTTCATATTGGCCATCAAAAAATATTGGCTCACCTAAAGGAAGCAGCTCATAAAATTAATGGTGAGACAATTTTGCTTACTTTTTTTCCACATCCACGATTGATTATCAATCCAGACGATGATAGTTTACGCCTGATCAACGATATTGAAGAAAAGGTCAGTCAATTAAGCAAAGTGGGAATTGACCACTTAATTATCATTCCTTTTTCCCGTGATTTTTCCAATCAGACTCCGGAAGAATATATTAGCAATGTTCTTGTTGGCAAATTGGGCACAAAAAAGATTGTGATAGGCTATGATCACCATTTTGGCAAAGATCGAAAGGGTTCGATGGGCGATTTGGAGCAGTTTGCATCTATATTTGACTACAGCGTTGACGAAATTCCGGAGCAAGACATCAATGATATTGCAGTGTCCTCCACGCGCGTACGTGAAGCGCTTATAAAAGGCGATATAAGAACGGCTAATCTCTATTTAGGTTATCCTTTTGAATTAACGGGAACGGTGATTAGAGGCGACCAAATTGGTCGTACCATCGGATTTCCAACAGCCAACCTTCAGGTTCACGAACCTCATAAACTAATACCAGCCTATGGTATTTATGCTGTTGAGGTATACATCTATAATCATATCCAAAACATCACTACGGGAGAGTATAAAGAGGAAAGTCCAGTATCCATTGCGAAAGGCATGGGCTATATAGGAACCAGGCCCACTGTCGATGGCATGAATCGGGCTATTGAAATCAGCCTATTCGATTTCGATCAGGATATTTATGGCAAGACACTCCGCGTAAAGTTCCTTCATTTTATCCGACACGATGAACGATTTGACTCACTTGAAGAAATGAAAGCTCAGATCAAAGCAGACGAAGTCGAAATCAGAAGTCTTATTGGTTAGAACAAGTCTGTTAGCTATAAAACAAAAAAGCGGGAATTCCCGCTTTTTTGTTTTATAGCTATTTTTTCTCTTCCTTGCAAAAGAAGATATTATTTAATAAACGCCTCTATACCCAATCTGTAGCTATCCAGACCAAAACCACATATCACCCCTCTACAATTCTTTGCGAGGAACGAATGATGACGAAATTCCTCTCTTTGATGGACATTGCTTATGTGAACTTCAATAACAGGTGTTGTGATTGCTGCGATTGCATCCCCAATCGCAACTGAAGTGTGAGTATACGCTCCGGCATTCAACACAATTCCATCAAATTCAAAACCGACTTCGTGTATCTTATCGATTAATCCTCCTTCAGAATTGCTTTGAAAATAGGCTAATTCCACTGTTTCAAATTGTTGTTTTAGTTCTTCAAAATAGCTCAGGAAATCCTGGCTACCATAAATTGATTTCTCCCTTACACCCAACAAATTTAAATTTGGGCCATTCAGTACGAGGATTTTTTTCATTGGAATAACATTAGTTTTGTGCTGGTCCATTGGCTAACTAAGCGAACCCATGCCATTTTCTGTTTAAGCAAATCGTTTTTAAGCCCTAACACATCATAAGAAGGGATCGTCCACGATCGGATATTTATTCTAATTGTATCCAAGTTGTCTTCCCTAATTGTCAATTTGTGCTAAAACTATATTTAAAAATAAACTATATTGGTTTTACAGCATTTATCGCCAAAACAATATAGTTTATTTTAATTATAGATCGGTTTATAAAAATTTCTATAAATCGTTATAAATTGCCCGGAAACTTGAACGAAGTCCAAATGACACTACGCCGGATTTATTGACTACAGGTGTTTCATATTGTGCTTTTGCGTAACGTTGGGTATAACCAAGTTCTAAACGGAGGTTATACTTGGGATTAAGCACATAGGCAGCCTTAGCATCCGCATAATAGATATTATTCTTTATTCCTTGGGCAATATGATTTCCATATAGATTTGGTATTGTATTATAGGATTGGAAGATGTTACCGCCCATATTACTTCCATCAGGCAGATCAAGTCCATTTTGGGTAAACATACCCTGTAACGAAAAGTCCCATCTATCCCATGCATAATTCACAAGGCCAACAAGCTCTCTAAAGTTTGCCCCTTTCGGATGAGCCAATGGCTCGGCATTGTTACTATAGTTTGAATACGACTTAAAGTGTGCGTAAGTATATGGTCTGGCTGTATTATACTCGGCTAAAAAGTTCAGGTTTTTCACACCAAACATATCATATCCCCTAACACCAAGTTGTGCTCCCCATTTGTTATGCGCATATCCATTCCCAGCAAAAAACTCTTTGGCGGTAAACTCCCCCAATAAGAACTGACCATATGCCGTCAAATTATAGGGTAGTTTATATTTGGAAGTTAACCCCAAAAACATTTTGTCTGGCGAAGTACGATTATTATTTTCAACAGGTCGGATAAAGATAATAGGACTAATATAACTGAAATCAAAACCTCTTTTACCTGCATCGTCTTGCGCAGCCCAAACAACAGATTGGAAAAAGCCAATTGATAATTTATTGGTCACATTCCAGTCCAGATATTGGAAAGCCCCCCATTTTTTACCATCGCCCAAACGCTTGTTCGGTTCACCCTCCATCGGATATGTACCTGTTAAATCCTGTCTAGGATGCGTCGGATCATTCATATAGGCCCAAATCGAAGTATATTGAACATTCCCTATCGTCCCTGTTAATTTCAGATGCGCATAATTCGATGAAAAATCAGAGAGAAGCATGGATCTATATCCATCCCCAATGAAGTTTTTGTCGTAAGCCAAAGTTGCCTGAATATACTTATGCGCGTCATAGGTCATACTTGCTGTCGCATACATCCAATCCATTTTATTGTTGGACTTAAATTTTGAGTTCGCCTGCCCCGGCACAACTTTATTGGCTACGATATAGTCATCCAAATATTTGGGAAATACCGCCTGACTTTCAAATGCGGAAGTATTGAATGTAAATTTATTACCCACGTTCAATCCCACCTGAAATCCTCTGCTATTCATCCATGTCCGACGCTTGTCGCCTAACATATCCTTTCCAATATAAAGATCCGGTAAAAAATCAGCATAGAATGTATAATCATCTTTCTCAACCTGCACCAGATGTTCATTAAAAATCTTACGCATAAACCAATTGGACGAAGAAACAGGCTTATTGGATTGGATTGAATCAAACTTGGCTAACAATAAAGAGTCTTTGATGACGAATGGTTTAGCAGCAGTGTGCATTCTCGTCTCAGTAGAATAAACCGCATCGTTCATTTTTTGATAAAAATGATACGAATAAGGCTGACTCTTGATCTGGGCAAAACCGCCGAAGGAAATACCTACCCCCATGCTTGCCAGCACAATTCGGAGTAAATTATTATTTTTTGTTATATTAAGCCTCATAAAATTATTTCAAAGATTATTTTTTCTAGCAAAATGCATTCCTAAACGCAAATTAACCGAATAAAAATGACTTTATTCCTATGTTCAGTCAATTTTATAATGCTAAATCGTATTTGCTATTCCTTTTATTCAAAAATATTTATATCTTGCATTTTAGTAAATAACCTTATAACATAAAAATCAGTCCTAGCAAGCATGAAACGTAGAACATTTATCCAAAACGCAAGCCTGTTAACCGCGGGTGCACTTACAAGCAAATTTTCATTTGCTCAAGAACATTCTTTTCCCACTGTACGAACAAGTAAAGAGAAAAGACTTTTCTCGAGCAAGGTCATCGAAGATGCAATTGTAGAATTTCAGAAAAATGTTAAAAATAAGGAACTGGCTTGGTTATTTAACAACTGCTTTCCTAATACCTTAGATACTACCGTATTTCCCTATGTTCAAAACGGAAGAAATTATACCTATGTAATTACAGGGGATATTGATGCCATGTGGTTGCGTGACAGCAGTGCACAGGTATGGCCATACCTTCCTTTTATGAAAAAGGACAAAAAACTACAGGATCTTATTGTTGGCTTAATCCAAAAGCAGAGTAAATGCATCAACATTGATCCCTATGCCAATGCATTTTATAACGATCCGACCAAAAAAGGCGAATGGTTCAGTGATCACACAAATATGAAACCTGGAATCCATGAACGAAAATGGGAAATCGATTCATTGTGTTATCCAATTCGATTAGCTTATCATTATTGGAAAGAAACGAATGACAATAGCCCGTTTAATGAAGAATGGTTAGAAGCGCAACATAAAATATATCAGACTTTTGTTGAGCAACAGCGTAAAGATAGTCTAGGCCCGTACAAATTTGAACGTACAACCTCCAGAGGCTCCGATACATTACAAGTAGATGGCTACGGATATCCTGTAAATCCAGTTGGTTTGATCTGCTCCAGTTTTCGACCGTCAGACGATTCTACCATTTTCTCCTTTCTTATTCCATCCAATTTATTTGCGATCGTTAGCCTTAGACAATCTGCCGAAATTTTGAAAAAGGTTAAAAATGAACATGAACTAGCTGTCAAAATGGAAGCTCTTGCGAATGAGGTCGAAACAGCAGTCAATACATATGGTATCATCGACCATCCGACAATAGGCCGGATATATGCCTTTGAAGTAGACGGTTTTTCGAGCCATCTTATGATGGATGATGCAAATATTCCGAGTTTATTGGCTCTACCTTATTTAGGGGCTGTCGATCTAAATAACGAAGTTTATCAACGTACACGTAACTTTGTTTTGTCTGATAAAAATCCATTCTTTTTTAAGGGAACAGCAGCGGAAGGCATTGGCGGACCTCACATAGGAAGAGATATGATCTGGCCGATGTCCATTATTATGCGAGCACAAACTTCGACAAATGATGATGAGATTCGCAATTGCATCAAAACGCTGGTCAATACGCATGGCGGAACTGGATTTATGCATGAGTCTTTTCATAAAAACGATCCTAAAAAATTCACAAGACATTGGTTTGCTTGGACAAATACATTATTTGGCGAATTAATTTGGAAAATATACAAAGAGAAACCATCTTTGCTTCAATAAAGCTGAAACTTGTAACACAATGTTATAAGTGGAAGAACTTATAACACTGTGTTATGGATAATTTATTAAAACCAGGTCCGATTGGCATTTTTGATTCCGGTTACGGAGGACTCTCCGTATTTAAGGAAATTCAACATCTTTTACCTCAGTACGATTATATCTATTTAGGGGACAATGCTCGGGTCCCTTATGGTACACGTTCTTTTGAAACCGTTTATAACTATACCAAACAATGTGTTTTTAAACTTTTTGATCTAGGCTGTAACCTTGTTATTCTGGCATGTAATACAGCTTCAGCAAAAGCATTAAGAACCATACAACAACATGATCTACCGCCGGGAAAGAGAGTCCTCGGCGTCATCAGACCCACTACCGAAATTGTACACAATTTTACGAAAACTAATAAGATCGGGATTTTAGCTACTACGGGAACGGTAAAATCTGAATCCTATAAAATAGAAATACATAAATTTAATCCAGAAATAGAAGTTTTTCAACATGACTGTCCTTTTTGGGTCCCTTTAGTAGAAAATAACGAAATCAATACAGAAGGCGCTCATTACTTTGTAGAAAAAAATATACGGGAACTTTTACAACAGTCCGATCAGATCGACGCTATTGTGCTTGCCTGCACCCACTATCCCTTATTGCTGCCCGTAATCAAAAAATATACACCAAGCAATATCAATATCATTTCTCAGGGTCCAATTGTTGCAAATAGCTTAAGGGACTATCTCCATCGTCATCAGGAGATTGAAACTATTTGTTCCCAAAATGGACAATTGGCCTTCTATACGACAGATGATCCAAGAGACTTTGAAAGTAAAGCAAAAATATTTTTTGGAAAGCCAATAGCCGCAAGCCACATCAGTGTTTAACAAATAAAAGGCAATGATTTTTAAAACTTTTACTCCCTGGTCTTCGTTATGTTGATAAAAAGGCTAGTACAATGAAAAAGAACTTTATAACCATTGCTTACAATCAGGATACACAACATTGTGAATCCAAAGAATTTTCAAGTATTCAGGAAAGTGCAGATTATTTTAAAACTTTCGAGACATCTGCCCAGCCTAACTATGTACCGGTGTGTATCTACAATTTAAACACAAACACGATTCTAGATATAAGTGATTATTATGTAAACAAGGAAACTGAACTCCACCGAATCGTAAAACACTGCCTGGCGGAAAAATAACTCTTTTAATATTTAAAATCTATTGGCTGGCTAGCATCCTCCCTTTCTTATTAATAGAGTTATATATTTATATTATTACATTCTGTAAAATAATATTTCATTAATTTTTAATATCTTCAAGCAGATAATCAGACCAAAAAACAAGTCACAGATAATGAAAACCAAACTGACAATAAGCCTCTTAACAGTATCTCTAGGATTAACCGCATGTAATTCCAACCATGCGAATTCAAATTCGAGTTCGGATAGCAGTTCAAATGCTGCAACTGATACAACAAGTTACCCACCGGTAGAAACACAGAAGGCAAACACAAGTTATAAACCAGCATTTGCTGGACAAACGAGAATTCGGGGTACAAAAATAAGCACGCCGTTCGAAGGTAAAGTAATTGCTGAGGGATTAAAATCTCCGTGGGGCATAACCGCGCTGCCTGATGGCCGATTATTAATCTCAGAAAAAGAGGGGAATTTTCGCATTGCAACGGCGGACGGTAAATTAAGTGACCCAATAAAAGGTTTACCTCAAGTCAATAGCAGTGGGCAAGGTGGACTTTTGGGATTACGACTTGATCCAAAATTCGAATCAAACCGTATGATTTATTGGGTTTTCTCTGATAATACCGCTGCTGGGACGTTAACGGCTGTTGCAAAAGGAAAACTGTCTGCAGACGAGAAATCGATAGAAGGTGCTAAGGTGATCTATCAAGCTACTCCGGCTCATAAAGGGAATCTGCATTATGGTGGCCGTATTATCTTTGATAAAGAAGGAAACATTATTTTAAGTACGGGTGAAAGATCTGATTTGGTTACAAGACCATTAGCGCAAGATCTAAATGCTGCATTAGGCAAGATCTTACGGATCACTACTGATGGACAGCCTGCTCCAGGAAATCCATTTATAGGCAAGTCAAATGTCCGTCCGGAAATTTACAGTTATGGACATCGCAATCCTCAGGGCCTCGCCTTACACCCGGAAACTGGCGATCTTTGGGAAACCGAATTTGGTCCGCGGGGCGGCGACGAGCTGAACAGAATTGAAGCTGGCAAGAATTATGGATGGCCAACGATTACGTATGGTATAGAGTATAAAGGCGATAAAGTTGGTGCGGGTATACAACAAAAAGACGGTCTGGAACAACCTGTCTATTATTGGGATCCGGTCCTCTCTCCTAGTGGAATTACATTCTATACCGGACAGAATATTCCAGAATGGAAGAATAATCTCTTTATTTGCGGTTTGAGCAGCATGCACATTGCCAGAATTATACTGAAGGATAACAAGGTGGTTGGAGAAGAGCGTCTATTAGGTAGTGAAGGACAACGATTTAGAGATATCACGCAGGGAAAAGATGGCGCGCTGTACGCTATCACAGATATCGGAAAATTATATAAAATTGATAAAAAATAAATTCCTTGATTCGACGCAGCCCCTCTCAAATGGGCTGCGTTTTATTTTGACTTGGCCCTCAAAAACACACTTTCAACTACTTTTATTGATCTTATTTTCTATATTTCTTTTCGAACATGACAAATACCATAGTTTGGCTCGATTATTGATCATCTATTAGCGAATCAATAAATTATTATATGGTAAAAAAAGAAAAAATGAAAAAATTATTAGAAATTAATCCCTTGTCATTCTATATGACCAACTGGGGATTCGTAAACAACACCGCCCCAAAAAGAACGCGCAAAACCTGCCAATCTTCTCCCAAAAATTAAGCGTTCTTGCTTAAACAATTCAATTGAAATTTATTAAAATCATCTGCTGATATCCTCCATACGGATATTAAGTAAGAGATTTATTTCTTTTACTAAATCCGTATGGAAGGACATTAAGCTATGCGAAAAAATAGGCCAATAAGATCACGACAATAATACAAGCAATCATAATGTATTTATTCAATTGGCTATTTTTCTCTCCTTCGTCACTTTTATAGTGATAATCTCGTTTGTTGGGCAAATTCATAAGCTTGTTTTTATTCATGATGAAGTTACGGACTTTTTTCCATATTATTCGTGATGATAAGGCTCCCCCTTCATGATGGAAAAAGCACGATAAAGCTGCTCTGTAAAAAACAAACGAATCATTTGGTGCGAAAACGTCATCTTCGATAAAGCGATTTTTGATTTTGCCCGATCGTAAATCTTTTGGTCAAACCCATAGGGGCCTCCTATAATAAATACCAAATGCTGAACACTTTGTACCATCATTTTTTCCAAATAAGCTGAAAACTCCAAGGAGCGAAATTCTTTTCCATGTTCGTCTAGCAGAACTACTAGATCTTGTGGTTGTAGCTGTTTCAAAATCAGCAAAGCCTCTTTATCTTTTTGCTGTTCAGCAGAAAGATTCTTGACATTCTTGATATCGGGAATAACGACAATACTGAAGTTCACATAAAACTTTAATCGCTTAATGTACTTTTCAATACCTTCAATTAGGTATTTGTCATCCGTCTTACCTATACAAAGTAATGTTATTTTCATCGAAATATATTATTTGTTTTTGCCATCAATAGCCAAATAAAAGCTAACTTGCTCGATCCAAAATAATGAATATCCATTAGCTTCCTGTCATTGTCGAAAAACTGTTCACCAACTTTTGTCTAAGACCTGTTATACTAAGTCTAAAAGCTACCATTCTAATAAACCCAAAGGCGCACAAAGTTCCGATTTTATTTAAAATAAAAACAATCAAAACGACAAAAAAACATTAACCCCATTTGTTCATTTAGTTTTAAAACATTTATTTTTGCGTACACCCTTAATACATCACGTTGAAAATGGATAATAACCTTGTTTTACTAGCGAAAACAAGCCGGACGCGGTAAACGAAAAAACCGAATTTAAATCATTCGGTTTTTTTCTGTTATTTAGGAATACTTATGTAAAATTAACCACTAAAATGGCGCATCATCAGGCATATCGTTCATTCGGGAGGGCATAGTAATACCTCCACTAAAACCTCCAGCACTAAAATCATCTGCAAAGTTTGGCGACGGATTCAAGGCCGAAGCAGAAAATGTAGCCGGCGCATCACCGAATCCATCTCCACCACCCATACCCGAAAACTCATCTTCTAAATCCACAAACTTCACAAATTTACCCACAAAGCGAAGTGGAACAATTCCGGTCTCACCATTACGGTGTTTTGCAATAATAACTTCACCGACACCGGCAGTAGGACGTCCCTCTTCATCTTCTGTCAAACCATAATATTCAGGTCGATATAAGAAAAGAACCATATCAGCATCCTGTTCAATAGAACCAGACTCCCGTAAATCGGACAACATAGGACGCTTACTATTGCCCGGTCTTGACTCTACTGCACGGCTCAATTGCGACAATGCAAGCACGGGGATATTTAATTCCTTAGCTACAGACTTCAACGCGCGCGAAATACTACCAATCTCTTGTTCCCGGTTACCCCCGCCTTTACCGTCTGCTTTACCGTGCATTAACTGCAAGTAATCGACGATCACCATTTGGATATCGTATTGTGCTTTTAGACGCCTACATTTTGCTCTAAATTCGAACACGTTCAACGCCGGCGTATCATCAATAATAATAGGCGCATCAGTTAATCGACCAATTCTCGAATGTAATTGTTGCCATTCATGATCAGCAAGATTTCCTTTTTTCAATTTCTCTTGCTCAATTTCGGTTTCACCAGCGATTAGACGATTGACGAGCTGAACAGATGACATCTCCAGCGAGAATACGGCGACTGCTTTACCGTGTTCCACAGCGGCATTACGCGCGACAGAAAGTACAAATGCAGTTTTTCCCATCGCTGGACGTGCTGCAATAATAACAAGATCAGAAGGCTGCCAACCTGAAGTCATACGATCCAAGGCTGTTAAACCCGAAGGCACACCTGTTAGACCATCTGTGCGATCCCGGAGCATTTCAAGATTAGAAATCGCCTCACGCATAATATCATCCATCTTTCTTGAATCTCTTCGCAAGTTATTTTGCGCGATATCAAACAAGCTTTTTTCGGCATGATCCAAAAGATCGAAGATATCTGATGTTTCATCATATGAACTATTGATAATTTCGGTAGAAACCTTAATAAGCTCACGCTGAATATATTTTTGAGAAATAATACGGGCATGATACTCAATATTAGCTGCAGAAACCACGCGGTCTGTCAATTGCGTAATATAGTAGGCACCGCCGACCATTTCAAGAGCCCCCATCCGTCGAAGTTCCGAGGTAACTGTCAATATATCAATTGGAGAAGTCTTTTGAAAAAGGCCAAAAATTGCTTCAAAGATCTTTTGATGCGATTCTTTGTAAAACGATTCTGGTTTTAGAATATCAATAATTTCACTCAGTGCATTTTTCTCCAGCATCAAAGCACCCAGGACAGCTTCTTCAAGGTCCACTGCCTGCGGCGGAAGTTTACCCAAACCGCTCACCAAATTATTTAATTTGGTACGACGTTCGCCATAATTACCCCGTTTGTTATTATCCGTGTTATTCGCTTCAAAATTACTGTCGTTCATCATGATATTATATCAGAAATATAGCTTTGCTATCCTTATAAATTTTAGATAGGATAACAAATGTATAAAAAATAAAATTCACCACCATGAGGATTTACAAACAGGGAAATTCGACGATCAGATCCGAACCCCCAAAAAGCTTTGATGGACACAGATTTACAGGATTAGTTTTCAACACCTACTGTTGAAAAGATGTTGAAAATAAAAATTTACCACTCAAAATCAATACTTTAAAAAATGTTAATAACTTAAACTATTGTGAATAAGCAAAATGGTCAAAAACAAATCAATATCCTCCACTACCATCAAAATAAACTGACTTTGATATGAAAACAAATCCCTTTTTTAGCACCGAAAAATATTCATATATTGTATCTTTGTAAAATGACGCACGATTCCTCAACACTAAAGCCCTACAAAGACACCAACGATGGGAAGAAGAAACAGGTAGCAGATATGTTTGACAATATCTCGCATTCCTATGATTTTTTGAACCATTTCATGTCTTTGGGTATTGACATTATATGGCGTAAAAAAGCCATCAATTCCTTAAAGTCCATAAAACCGCAACTGATGTTGGATGTAGCGACAGGAACTGGTGATTTTGCACTGGAATCAATTAAAATCTTGAATCCAAAAAAGATTATTGGTGTCGATATCTCCCAAGGCATGCTTGAAGTCGCCAAGAAAAAGATTGCAAGCAAGGGATTAGCGAATCAATTTGAAGTTCAGTTAGGAGATTCTGAGCGGCTTCAATTCGAAGATAACACCTTCGACGCAGTTACTGTAGCATTTGGTGTCCGCAATTTTGAAAATCTGGAAAAGGGCTTATCGGATATATACCGCGTATTAAAGCCTGGTGGGAAAGCTGTTATTTTAGAATTTTCTAATCCGAAAAAGTTCCCCATTAAACAATTGTATAATTTTTATTTCAAGTTTATCACACCAACCATTGGAAAATTCTTTTCAAAAGATTCCAGTGCATATGAATATTTACCGGAATCCGTTGCTCAATTTCCGGACGGCCAAAAGTTCGTGGCCATAAACAAAAAAGCTGGTTTTAATGAAACTATTGTTAGACCACAGACGTTTGGCATCTGTACCATCTATATTGCTACAAAATAGGGTGACCGAGGCGCTTTTTTTTAGGGAAAATCTGATTAAATTTTAAATACCAACTAGTTACAATATATGACTAAAACAGTTTTTATTACAGGAGCAAGTTCCGGCATCGGTCAGGCTTGTGCCGAAGTTTTAGCGAAAGAGGGGTATAATCTTTTACTTTGCGCGCGCAGGTTAAACCGTTTAGAAACATTAAGAGATACACTACTTGCGGCCTACCCGACTATTCAGATCCATATATTTGAGCTCGATGTCCGAGATGCTAAGCAAGTTGCAAACCAAATTGGAGGTTTGCCCCCCGAATGGAAAAAAATAAATATTCTCATCAACAATGCTGGGTTGAGCCAGGGATTAGATCCTATTCAAGATGGTGATATCGGCGATTGGGACAGAATGATTGATACCAATATCAAAGGCTTATTGTATGTAAGTAAAGCTGTGATACCCCTTATGGATACCGACAACGGCGCTCATATTGTTAATTTAGGATCTATTGCAGGGAAAGAGGTGTATCCGAATGGAAATGTGTACTGTGCCACCAAACATGCTGTCGACGCATTGACTAAAGCGATGCGTATTGATTTGCTAACGCAAGGCATTAAGGTAACCTCCATCGATCCCGGAATGGTAGAGACAGAGTTTTCGGAAGTTCGTTTTCATGGAGATCGAGAAAGAGCTAAAAATGTTTACAATGGTGTACAACCTCTAACAGGGAAAGATATTGCGGAAACGATCCTTTTCGTCATTACCAGACCAGCACATGTTAATATCAACGATCTCTTAATCATGCCTACAGCGCAGGCCACAGGCACACTTGTCAATCGAAAATAATTCAAATATCATGTCATTAGAAATACAAATAAATCAAGACATTAAGGCAGCAATGATCGCAAAAGACACGGCAAAATTACGTGGTTTACGTGCGATTAAAGCAGCTATCCTCTTAGCGAAAACAGAAAAAGGTCATGCAGAAGATCTTAGCCAGGAGGCGGAGATTAAAGTTTTACAAAAACTTGTCAAACAACGTCGCGAATCTGCTGAAATTTATAAGACTCAAAACCGTGAAGATCTGTATGAAATTGAAGTTGAGGAAGAAAAAGTAATCGAGGCTTACCTACCCAAACAGTTAAGCAAAGAAGAAGTTGAAACCATTGTCAAAGCAATTATCGTAGAAACAGGAGCTTCTTCCATTAAAGATATGGGTAAAGTAATGGGTGCAACAAATCAAAAGCTTGCAGGACAAGCTGATGGCAAAACAATCTCTGAAGTCGTTAAAAGTCTTCTCGCATAAAAGTTTTCAAATCACTCGAGTCAAATTAAATCGGGTATGTCTTCCCTGATATATCGATTTAATTTGACTCTTTTTTTTATTTTAATGATGGATTTTCAGTGGAACCTCAAGAAGTTTGATGAACTCAACAATAAAGAACTGTATCGTATCTTAAAGCTTCGAATGGAAGTTTTTGTTTTGGAACAAGAATGCTTATATCCTGAATTGGACGATAAGGACTTTGCTTGTCTCCATCTTTGGGCGGAACACAATGATGATATCATTGCATACACGAGATTAGTTCCGCCTGGTCTCTCCTATCCGCAGGCTTCCATCGGTCGGGTCATTGTCGCTGAGCAAGCTCGCGGAACCGGTTTGAGTCAACAATTAATGATTCATTCCATCGAATCTCTCTATAAAGAATTTGGTGAAGGCGAGATACAAACAGGCGCACAATTTCATTTAAAATCCTTTTATGAAAAATTAGGGTTTAAACAAATCTCCGAGCCCTACCCTGATTACGGAATCCTTCATATTGATATGATTAAACCCACAATTTAGTAAATTCAGGCATGCAAAACGTTGTCATCATCACGGCCGCTCTATTTGGCGGCTTCGCTATTATCCTAGGTGCATTTGGAGCCCATGCGTTCAAAAAAATCCTATCCGCTGAAAAACTGGAATCCTTTGAGGTCGGCGTGCGATATCAAATGTATGCTGCACTAACCCTATTGATTCTAGGATTCAATTTTCGGTTTGAGCTTCAGTCTGAACGAGTGGCATTTTATCTGATCACACTAGGAACTATTTTATTCTCTGTAAGTATATATTTTCTATCGTTTGCTGAATACTGGAAAAAGAATCTAAAGTTTCTTGGCCCAATTACCCCGCTCGGCGGATTGCTTATGATCGCAGGCTGGGTTGCTGTTATCGTTCGTTTTTTGTAGATTTGAAATAAATATGGCAATGATGTCTGCCCTGAACCGCCCTGATAAGCTGATGACGTCTACTATTTTAGTATAAAACAACAATTTTATATAAAGTGTAGACTTATGGCTATAACACATTCAAATCAAAGCAATCTTCATTTTTTTCTTAAATGGCTTATCTCCTGTAGTGCGATAGGTTTCATTGTCGGATCTATTTGTGCGTTTTTTCTCTTTTCCCTCAATTGGGTAACGCAGTACCGGGAGGCTCATCCTTGGATAATTTATGGACTTCCCCTAGCGGGATTTGCCATAGCGTTGTCCTATAAGTATTGGGGCGATCCATCAAGCAAAGGAAATAACCTGCTGATTGAAGAATACCTTCGTCCCCAACGCCGCATTCCGCTTATCATGGCGCCGCTTGTCTTATTCGGAACTTTACTTACACATCTGTTTGGGGGTTCGGCAGGCCGTGAAGGAACTGCTGTACAGATCGGTGGAGCAGTTTCCGATCAGCTTAATCGCTGGTTTGACTTCGATAAAACTGAACGTCGCATCTTAATTTCGATCGGCATCACTGCAGGATTCGCCGCTGTGTTTGGCACCCCGCTCGCCGGAACGATATTCGGCCTGGAAGTACTATTGATTGGCAAAAAAAGATATTTCGGTATCCTGCCCTGTTTATTTACCGCCTTTTTTGCAAACTTCAGCTGTCAATTATGGAATATTCCACACACCCATTATCCACTTCATGATGTTATTCCAATGCTGTCCTTAACCAATATTGGATTTAGCCTTGCCGCAGGCATTCTATTTGGCGTTACAGCATGGCTTTTTACATTTGCCAGCGATTTCTTTAGCCTTCAATTCAAACGAATTAAATATCCTCTGCTTAGACCGGCGATTGGCGGTATTATTTTGGTACTTATCATTACGTTATTTCACAGCAACAGCTATATTGGACTTGGCATACCAATGATTCAGAATGCATTTGTCGATCAGTCGAATTATTATGACTTTATCATTAAATTGCTTTTAACGACTTTTACCCTTTCTGCCGGATTTAAAGGCGGAGAAGTCACCCCGCTATTTTTTATTGGGGCAACCTTGGGGAGTGCATTAAGCACCGTTATTCCGCTTCCCATCAGCCTGCTGGCTGCCATGGGCTTTGTAGCCGTATTTTCAGGCGCTACAAACACCCCGCTCGCCTGTATTGTAATGGGTTATGAATTATTTGGGATTCAACCTATCTTATTTATAGCGATAGCGTGTATAGTCGCTTTTTTATTTTCCGGAAAAAAAGGAATTTATATTGCACAAAAAGGCGGTTTAAAGGAAAAATTATACCGCAGACTCAATTTATAAACAAGCAATACGCTTTCAGCTTCTTTGTCTATCTCCTTGTGTTCCATTATGGACTACTTCAAATAAACACAAGATCGGACAAAAAAACATGCTAAAAAGAAGAGTGCAGATTACAAGAATGGATAGATGACATCTGAACTACAGTAGTTTTCCGTGCAGAAAGAATGCTGCAACAGTAAAATAGATAATCAATCCGGAGACATCCACCAACGTTGCAACAAACGGCGCTGATGCTGTCGCTGGATCCAAACCGAACCGACGTAGGATAAATGGAATAAACGATCCCGACAAAGTTCCCCATAAAACAATAAACAATAAGGAAACCGCAACCGTAAAGCCAATTGAAATCCAATAAGGACCATAGTCATATAGACCAAGAAAATGCCAGGCCAATATCCGTAGAAATCCGATCGAACCTAATATCCCACCTAAAATTAAACCGGAAGAAACTTCGCGCTTCATCACATACCACCAATCTTTAAGCTTTAACTCTCCGAGCGCCATGGCACGAATAATTAAAGATGCCGCCTGCGACCCCGAATTACCTCCACTGGATATAATTAAAGGAACAAACAAAGCAAGCACAACCGCTTTTTCCAATTCCCCCTCAAAAAAGCCCATTGCTGAGGCTGTAAGCATTTCGCTAAAAAACAAAATGATTAACCAGCCAGCTCTTTTTTGAATCAATTGCAACAAGGGGGTTTTGGTATAAGCCAGATCCAATTCTTCCATCCCTCCAAATCGCTGGATATCTTCTGTATCGCGATCTTCAATTCGGTCCAACACATCATCAAATGTCACAATTCCAACCAACACCCCTGCTTCTGTAACGATAGGCAAAGCACTGCGGTCATATTTTTGAAAAATCTCGAAGGCCTCTTCCATGGGTGTAGAGGCTTTAATCGCGGCAAAATTGTAGTCAATTAAGTCGGAAATCTTAGTAGAAGAATCCGATAGTAGTAATTGACCAATTTTCAAGTCATCGATCAATACGTTTTTCTCATCAACTACATAAATAAAATTGAGCGTTTCAGCTTTCCTTCCAAAAACTTTAATATGCCGAAAGACATCATCAACAGTATAATAAGGACGAACTTGCACATACATTGGTGTCATAAGTCGGGCTATACTATCCTCTTTATATCCGATCAGCTCCAAAGCCATTTGCTTCTCGCGCTCATTCAATAGATTGATCAGATATTTAATCAGATCATCCGGCAATTCCGACAATAATTCATTCCGGGTATCCGGCTTCAAATTATTCAGCAATTCGGACAGCTCATGCTCCGTCATGGATTTGATCAACGTATATTGAACATCCATTTCAAAAAAAGAAAAGATCTCCAATCTATCCTCCAAAGGATAGTCCATAAACTCTTGATGTTGCTCCCCTTTACTTAAACGCGATATTTCTTCCGCGATATCGGCCGGGTGTAATGCTGAATTTTGTTCCATTGGAAGAAAATTTTAATGGATTTAGCGCAAAAGTAGCTTATTTTGTATTATTTTCAACAATCTGAAAAACTATTTTTTCCAATGGGAATTAGGGCCAGCTTTTCATAAAATCGTCTACCACTGCGCTGAACGGTCCATTTGACGTTCCTTGCCCATTAACTTTACAATAGCTTAAAAATTAATTAATCCAGGTGCTAGCTCTACAGGTTCAAGCCCCGCCTTAAACAACCGTGCTTTTAAACCACCTTGCAGTACAATGGTCCCGTCATTTACGTGTAGCCAGCTACCTTCACGCAAGCCTATAACAGGTTGGCTGTTCAATTGATGAAATTCCTGAATTCGCGTTTCCCTCGTCTCTCCTTTATGTGTAGAATTTGGATCTGGATCCAAATAATGTGGATTGATATTAAAAGGTAAGAAACCAAGTGCGTTAAAACTAGGCGGATAAACAATAGGCATATCATTCGTGGTTCCAATTGTTAATCCGGTCAAATTGGACCCCGCGGATGTGCCCACATATGGAATCCCCTTTGCTACTTGTACGCGCAGTTGCGGAACCAAATCCAGATCATACAGCGTTTTTAAGAGTAAAAATGTATTTCCTCCACCAATAAAAATAGCTTTAGCATCCTGAATAGCCTTCTTCATATTGTCAAACTCATGTAGCCCCCTAACCGTCACGCCCTCATCTTTCAGGGCATCTTGTACCTTAGCGGTATAAGCATCAAAGGAAATTCCTGAAGGTCTCGCAAAAGGGACAAACAGCAATTCGTCTGACTGAATAAATTCGACAAAATCGTGCTTAATATAAGCTAAAAACTCACTCCCATGGATCGTGCTTGTACTTACGACCAATAACTTGTACGCTGGATTAATCTTCATCTTCTATCGTTAAAACATTAAATAAAAAGTACCTTTGGCTTTATTAATTGTGAGGCCAAAGGTACAGTTTTCGTTCCTTACTATAGGCTATTTCTTATCAGCAGGCTTTTTTTCTGCACCCAATCTTTTATTTTCTTGCAGTGCCTTATGTAAAAGATATTCTATCTGCCCATTAACACTTCTAAACTCATCTGCAGCCCATTTTTCCAATGCTTTGTACATTTGGTCGTCTAAGCGTAGCATAAAGTTTTTCTTATCCGCCATTTCATTTCGTTTATTGGTACAAAGTACCTGTATTTACAATTGGTGTCGCTGCTTTCTCTCCACAGAGTACAACCATTAAATTGCTGACCATTGCTGCTTTTTTCTCGTTATCCAACTCTACAATATCTTTCTCAGACAATTTATGCAAGGCCATTTCCACCATCCCAACTGCACCATCTACGATCTTTGCCCTTGCGGCCACAATTGCTGCCGCCTGTTGTCTTTGAAGCATCGCACCAGCGATTTCTGACGCGTAGGCCAAATGGCTGATTCTTGCTTCCTTAATAATAACGCCAGCTGGCGCCAAACGATCCGACAACTCCTGCTCAAGAATATGGTTTACGGTATCTCCTCCCTCCCGTAAGGTTATTTCAGCACCTTCATCTTCCAAGTTATCATACGGAAAGCTTCCAGCCAAATGTCTTACTGCTGCTTCACTCTGCGTGCGTACATAAGATGTATAATTACTGACATCATAAGCAGCTTTATACGTGTCACCCACTTGCCACACGATCACTGCCCCAATCTCAATTGGGTTTCCCATCTTGTCATTTACTTTCAGCGTCTGTCCTTGCAGATTATCCGAACGAAGACTTATTTTAATCGTCGAATACAACGGATTGACAAAAAACAAACCATTTTCCTTAACGGTACCTACATATTTTCCGAAGAAATTCAACACACGGGAATGGTTTGGATTAATAATCATCAATCCCTTTAAAATGAAAAAAGTAGCAATCATCAATACAACCCCCAATACAACATACAGCGAACTTTCTTCTACGCTTGCAAATGAAAATATAGCTGCCACAAACGAGACAACAGCTATTAATAAAGCTAAATAGCCTGACATTGGTTTAATTAGTTTTTCCATAATTCGTTAATATATATTTGATATCATTTTAATATCATAAATATACTATAATATTTTTCATATTTCAAATGAAAATTTAAAATGATTATTTTTGATCATGCGCAAAAAGTCCTTTCTTCCTTTAGTAAACTCTGCGACAGAAACCCTCATCCTTGGCTCTTTGCCTGGAGATAAGTCTTTAGCAGAAAATGAATATTATGCACACCCACAAAATCGATTCTGGAAAGTAATCAAATATTTATTCAATGTACCAGAAAAAACAGGCTATAAGGAGAATGTGGAATTTTTACTCGAAAACAACATCGGTCTTTGGGATGTTTGTGCAGAAGCCTCTCGCCCCGGCAGCATGGATTTAGCCATACAAAATGAAGTTCCGAATCCAATTGACGAGTTGCTGCAAACCTATCCTGCAATCACACAAATTATTTTCAACGGACAAAAAGCGTACAGCTTGTATTTAAAGCATTTCAATAAAAGAGAAGACATTAAGTACAGATGCTTACCCAGCACAAGTCCAGCAAACGCGAAAAGTAATCTCGAAAATCTAATTCAACATTGGCGCATAATAATAAGTGATTAAATTACACGAATTAGGTTCGTTAATTCAGTCCTATTGCTTATTTTTGCCCTAAGATGTCAGATTTAAAATACAATCAACGAGGCGTATCCGCAGGGAAAGAGGATGTGCACAATGCGATAAAAAATATAGATAAGGGTTTATTTCCCAAAGCATTTTGCAAAATAATTCCAGATATTTTGGGTGGAGATCCAGACTGGTGTAATATTATGCATGCGGATGGTGCTGGTACCAAATCTTCATTGGCTTACGTATACTGGAAGGAAACCGGTGATATTTCAGTTTGGAAAGGTATTGCACAAGATGCAATTATCATGAATATTGACGACTTGCTTTGCGTGGGAGCCATCGATAACATTCTTTTATCCTCAACGATTGGCAGAAATAAAAATCTTATTCCTGGAGAGGTGATCGCAGAAATCATCAATGGCACAGAAGAGATTCTATCTGAACTTCGGGATTTGGGAATTGGCATCTATTCTACAGGAGGTGAAACGGCCGACGTTGGCGACCTTGTTCGCACCATCATTGTTGATAGTACGGTGACCTGTCGTATGAAACGTGAAGACGTCATTTCAAATCATCGCATCAAAGGTGGCAATGTAATTGTTGGATTGGCATCGAATGGAAAAGCAACCTATGAACAGACGTACAATGGCGGAATGGGTTCCAATGGACTAACTTCTGCACGTCATGATGTATTTAACAAAAAAGTAGCTGAAAAATATCCTGAAGCGTATGATCCAGCTGTTCCTTACGAACTAGTTTTCGCTGGAAGCCAGGACCTCACCAATGAAATCGAAGTTGAAACAGGAGAAAAAATAACTGCGGGTAAGCTTGTTCTTTCGGCGACGCGTACTTATGCGCCTGTTATCAAACAAATACTGGACAAGTATCGTTCACAAATCGACGGAATGGTGCATTGCTCAGGTGGAGCGCAAACAAAGGTTTTACACTTCGTTGATAATGTGCATGTCATCAAAGATAATCTTTTCCCGATCCCACCTCTTTTTGAATTAATACAGAAAGAATCCAATACAGACTGGAAAGAAATGTACAAAGTATTTAATATGGGACATCGTATGGAATTATATGTACCGGAATCAATTGCATCGGATATCATTGCTATTTCAGAGTCGTTTGGCATTCCGGCTCAAATCATAGGTCGCGTGGAAGAATCTACTGCTAAAAAAGTTACTATAACCTCTCCTTACGGAGAATTTATCTACGAATAAAAGATTTTCATCCCTGTCCCCTGCTTATACAGGCGACAGGGCTATTTTTTCAATTTGGTATAAATGAAAGAGAAACTTCTTGTGGGCTGGAAAGAGACCCTTGATTTACCTGAATTGGGAATATATGGTATAGAAGCAAAAGTCGATACCGGTGCTGCTTCATCGGTACTACATTGCAATTCGTACGAGATCGTTAAGGAAGATGGTCAGGATTGGATTATCTGTGAACTTATAACAAATTTTGGGACAAAAGAAACAAAAACACTGAAGTTAAAACTCTATAGGACAAAACTAGTGAAAAGTTCTTTTGGCCAAGAAGAAAAGCGTTACTATATCCGCACAACAGCAACATTATATAACCAGGTATTTAGCATTAAGATCTCCTTTAGAAATAGATCACAAATGACCTATCCTATGCTGTTGGGTAAAAATTTCTTAAACAAAAGATTTTTGGTCGATGTTTCCAAAGAAAATCTGTCGACGAAGACCCTGGTAAAATAAAACAATTAGCCAAGCTATTTTGTTATCTTAGCACAAAATATATTCAATATACAAATCGTGAAAATTGCCGTATTATCGACAGTAAAGAGTTTATACTCAACTCGTCGTCTCGTAGAAGCCGCACAACAAAGAGGACACGAATGTGTTGTCATCGATCACAGCAAATGTTATGTAGGCATTCAACAAGGTAAACCCAGTATTCATTATAAAGGACAGGATCTCAGTGATATTGATGCCATTATTCCCCGGATAGGAGCATCGGTAACATTCTATGGATCTGCTATCGTTAGACAATTTGAGGTGATGGATGTCATTTCCGCGAATCCCAGTCAAGCCATTACGCGTTCCCGAGACAAATTGAGATGCCTACAGATTTTATCCGGGGCAGGTATCGGACTCCCGATTACAGGATTTGCACGCACAGCCTCCGATGTGGACGATCTCATCAGTATGGTAGGTGGAGCTCCTTTAGTCATTAAACTACTCGAGGGAACCCAAGGTATCGGTGTTGTACTTGCCGAAACCAAAAAAGCGGCCTCTTCTGTTATAGAAGCGTTCTACGGCCTGGGCAATAACATCCTGATCCAAGAGTTCATCAAAGAGTCTAAAGGCTCTGATATTCGTGCATTCGTGGTTGACGGCAAAGTTGTTGGAGCGATGAAACGCACGGCGAAAGAGGGTGAGTTTAGATCAAATATCCATCGGGGTGGCACCGCTCAGATTATCCGGTTAAGTAAAGCTGAAAGAGAAACAGCAATTGCGGCTGCGGCACAGCTAGGACTTACGGTTTGTGGTGTAGATATGATTCCTTCTGACAGAGGCCCTTTAGTACTGGAAGTAAACTCATCTCCTGGTTTGGAAGGCATCGAGAAAGCGACAAAAAAAGATATTGCCTCAGAAATTATACAATATATTGAGAGACAATATGAAGCAAAGCAAGCTCAAATGCCTAAAGTCGTTAAGAAAAAGAAAAAAAGAGAAAGTAAATTATAAAATTACCGGATTAGCAACTAAAAGGGTTGTTCGTATATACGGACAACCCTTTTAGTTGCTAGATAACCTAGACTCAACTAAAGCCGAATTTCCAATACTCCTTAAATTCGCCTACCGTTGCTTCCAATTTTTACTTATCTTAGGCTAAATTATGAATTAATGAAAAGATTTAGCCATCTTCTATTTGCCTTTGTACTCGTACTAGCTGCATTTTCCTGGTCTTTTAGCCAAACAACTATCCAAAAGACGGCATCGCCAACTTGGCTCCGGCCCACTACAAAAAAGGCCATAAAGCCAAACTTGGATGATATTAGTGATGGATATTACTATGAGCTAATCGAACATCAAATAAACTTGGCTACCCAAACAAAATATTATAAGGACATAAAAGTTCTATTTGATCAGACTGGAATCGAAAATCTGGGGCAAATTCAGGTAACCTTTGACCCGCATTTTCAAAAACTTCAACTACATGAGCTAAAGGTTATTCGCAACGGCAAGGATATTAATCTACTACCGCAAGCAAAATTTAAGCTCCTTGCCTCCGAAACAGAGCTTTCGAGATCTATCTACAACGGAAGTCAAATGGCCCATTATGTTTTGGAGGATTTACGTAAAGACGACAAGATTGTATTTGCTTATTCAATAATAGGTGTAAACCCAGTATTTGAACAGAAATTTTTCGACAGCTACTACTTACAGGGATATGAACCTACAGGTCTGGTCCATCTCAACTATATTGTACCCAATGGTCGCAAACTTCAGTTTAAGAGTTTCAATGGCGCTCCTGAGGTGCAGCAACAGTCAACAGGAAATACAACAAATTTCTTCTGGGAGCTGACGGCGGACAAAACGGTTCAATACGAAGATTATAGCCCGTCATGGTACAACCCTTTAAAATATATCCAATGCACGGAATTTAATACCTGGCAGGAAGTTGATCAATGGAACCGTAAAATTAATCCCATCCCGCAAATAGCAACGACAAGTACACTGCAAACCTTCGTCAACCAACTTTGGAAAGAGTCCAATGGACAGCCCTATACATACCTGAAAAAAGCCTGCGACTTTGTACAAAATGAGATACGTTATATGGGTATTGAGATGGGAGAATATTCGCACCGGGCAAATGTTCCAGAAAAAGTATTTTCCCAGCGCTACGGCGATTGCAAGGATAAATCAATGCTGCTGGCTACAATGCTCAAAAACAAGAATATTGATGTAGGACTCGTATTAGCCAATACCTATAAGAATAGAGGCCTGCAGGAAGAGCTCCCCTCGCCCTATGCTTTCAACCATATGGTTATTGAAGTTAATATTGGTGGACGTTCCCAATATATTGACCCCACCATAACTCAGCAGGGTGGAGATATCAAAAACAGGTATTTCCCAGCTTATGGGAAAGTACTCTCCACCATGGGTAGTGGAAAGCTTACAGACGTACCGCAGCATGTTACCGGCAATATTAAAGTCAAGGAAACCTTGACACTGGAAGGCAAATTTGAGGCTACCCTGGATGTCCACACAACTTATGTTGGAAATGAGGCGGACGATATGCGCAGTTATTTTCAAAGTAACGCCAAAAATGACATACAGAAGCAATACTTAGAGTATTATACAAAGATCTACCCCAAGATCAATAAAACTGGTCATATACAATACAAAGATGATATGGAGAACAATATTGTGGAGGTCATCGAAAAGTATAAAATAAAGAACATTGGAAAGAAGGAAAGCGGATCTACAAAAAAATATATTCCTTTGTTGGGAACAAATATCAATGAAAAGCTTCCAGAGATTATGGAGGATCGTATTGCTCCCCTAAGCCTTTCTTTTCCAACAGATCTAACCTACGAAATGTATATTGTCAACAAAGGCAAAAAGGAATTTGGTAATTACAGGGACAATAGTTATTTTGACAGGACTGCGTATGTCTTCGGTAAAACACTGGAAGTAAATCAAGATAGTATTAAGCTCGCATACACGTTAAGTTTCCACGAACCCTTTGTCGAACAAAAAGACCTGAAACAGTATTATACAGATTTTGCAGATCGTGATGATATCTTTTATAATGGCTTTTATCTTGACAATGACGGATATGTAACAGATGGGGTACCTCGCTTAGGAACCCCTTCTTCAGTCAATGAAATTAATTGGTTTTCATTAATCCTATTCGTTCTTCTGGTGCCAGCCATCATCTGGTATATTGTTAAAAAGTATAATAAAACCAGAGCTTTTATCATCAAACCCTATGACGAGATCTATCACGATCAGATCGGCGGATGGATGATCGTGCTGCTTATTGTACTATTTATAAATATAGTGACCCTATCCGGTATATTTTTCTTCCAGCAGTCCTTCTTTAATTTAAATACTTGGCAGGCGGCAGATCAGCTGGAAGGTGTTTCCCCCTTTTTATACAGAACTTTACTATTATTAGAAATAATCGGTAATATATTGGTACTAGCGGGTTTGATTTATAGCTGCATCTTGCTGGTCAAGAAACGCGATATTTTCGCTCAGACCTTCTTTATGGTTGCACTATTTATGGCCGTATTCTGTACTATTGATGGAATTGTATCCCATCTTATGTTCAAAAGTTATTTTGATAAAACAGAAGACTTGTTCACACATTATAAAGATACTATAAAATCAATTTTTTTCTTCTGTATTTGGGGAACTTACGTCTATAAATCGGAACGTGTAAAAGGCACCTGTATTCGGACGTATCAGAACGATGAGATTATTCAGAAGGCTGCGACAGTTCATCCTTTTGATCAAGATTTTCTAAAGCCTTATTCAATTACAAAACAAAGAGAAAACGAAGCTGAGGCGGAATTTCAATCCCAGGGTGATAGAGCCAATAGCAGTCATCCCGAGGATCATCCAGATAAACCATAGTTGCCACCTCGCGTAAAAATGGTTTCGTAAATAATATACGAAACCATTTTTTATGAAAATATGATTTACATTATTTCATCTTCATCACCATATTATCCGCGCCTTCAGTAGACACTTTTACCTGACCAGATTTGTTCTTCGTAGACTTATAATGGACATGGTTTTTGACTCCCTCAATCTGAACGGTCTCTACTGAACCAATATTGACCATATTGTCTGCTCCCTCTATCGTTACCGTTGCGATGTCATTGCCTGTTACTGTATTCCCCTTCCCCTCAATAATCAATTTGCTCACATTGCCACGAATCACAACTTTATTGTCAGCTCCTTCTATTTGTACGATCTCTCCTCCTTTGGCCTCTATTGTACGGTTATTGTTTACCCCTTCAATCGAGATAACTTTTCCCTGTTGATTAACCACATCGTTCGTTAGAGCCTTGGAAAATGGCTCTTTGGCCGCTATAACCAAGCTTCCGATCAAAAGAAGCGAAAATCCAAATGTAATTGTTCTTAGTTTCATAATGCTCTATTTTCTACAGTTCAACAAAAATCAAACCTAATTTCAGATTTAAAAGGGATATGAGCTGTAATATACTACGTCAATGCCTCAAAAGTATAATTGTGGAATAAGAAATAAAATGAAATACAGCATGTATTGGTTTTACTTGGAACATAACGTCCCTAAAAAGATACAGCATCCGTTACAACAAAAAAAGGAGCCTAACAGGCTCCTTTAATATCTCTAACAAATTGACAGCGGATTAAAAACTCTATTTTACTGCGTCTACAACTGCTTTGAAAGCTTCTGGGTTATTTAAAGCTAAGTCAGCTAAAACCTTACGGTTCAAACCAATATTCTTAGCGTTTAATTTACCGATCAATTGGGAATAAGAAATTCCGTGTTGACGAGCTCCAGCGTTGATACGTTGAATCCATAAAGCTCTAAACTCGCGTTTTTTGGTTTTACGATCGCGGTAAGCGTATTGTAAACCTTTTTCTACTGTATTTTTAGCAATAGTATAAACTTTGCTACGTGATCCAAAGTAACCTTTTGCAAGGCCTAGGATTTTTTTGCGTCTTCTTCTAGAAGCTACTGCGTTAACCGAACGTGGCATATTTTTAAAATTAGTTTGGTAGAAGGTGTCATGTATTTCAATGAACTTACAACCTTGTACCCGGTTAAAAAATTATTATTAATAAAATCGAATAAAACTTATTTACCGATAGCAAGCATACGTTTTACGTTGCCCATATCGCCATCAGATACATAACTTGTTTGTGTTAAGTTACGTTTACGTTTTGTGCTCTTTTTTGTCAAGATGTGGCTTTTGAAAGCGTTTTTTCTTGCAATTTTACCTGTTCCAGTCAATTTGAAACGTTTCTTTGCGCTGGAATTGGTTTTAACTTTTGGCATAATACTTATAAATTTTATATCAATCTGTTAGAATTCTTATTATTTTTTAGGAGCCTTTGGAGCTACTGTTAAAAACATGCGTTTACCTTCTAATTTCGGTAAAAGCTCTACCTTACCGTAATCCTCTAAAGCCTGAGCAAAGCGTAACAACAAGATCTCACCTTGATCCTTGTGTACAATAGCACGACCTTTGAAGTGTACATAAGCACGAACTTTCTCTCCACTTTCTAGAAACTTAATAGCATGTTTCAATTTGAACTCAAAATCATGCTCACCAGAGTTAGGTCCGAAACGGATTTCTTTAATAACAGTCTGTTTTGCATTAGCTTTGATTTCCTTTTGTTTCTTCTTCTGTTCGTAAACAAACTTACTGTAGTCGATAATCTTACAAACCGGCGGTACAGCATTTGGCGAAATCTCCACTAAATCAAGTTCCAACTCATCAGCCAACTCTAACGCTTTGCGCGTAGGGTAAACTCCTTGTTCCACATTATCTCCTACCAAGCGCACCTCCGGTACCTTGATTAACTCATTAATGCGGTGATCTGGTTCTTTCTTTCTCATTGGTGGTCTTGGACCACCGGGTCTTTTTAATGCCAAATGTTTAAAAATTAAACGGTTATTTCCTTAATTAATATATCTCTAAATGCCTCAGCAGTCATTGTTCCCAATTCCACTGAGCCATGTTTACGTACAGAAACTGTGCCATTTTCCACCTCTTTTTCCCCTACAATCAACATATAAGGAAGCTTTTTCACTTCGGCGTCTCTGATTTTTCTGCCCACTTTCTCGTCACGTAAGTCTATCAGTCCGCGAATATCGGAATTATTTAGCGAATTCAAAACATTTTGCGCATATTCTTCGTATTTTTCTGACACTGGCAAGACGATAAATTGCTCAGGTGCAAGCCATAACGGGAATTGTCCCGCACAATGTTCGATCAGTACAGCTACAAAACGCTCCAAAGATCCAAAAGGTGCACGGTGAATCATTACTGGACGATGTTTCATATTATCACTTCCAGTATATTCCAATTCAAAACGCTCAGGTAAATTATAATCGACCTGTATTGTACCCAATTGCCACTTCCGTCCTAAAGCATCCTTCACCATAAAGTCTAACTTAGGACCATAGAAAGCCGCCTCTCCATATTCCACGACTGTCGGTAAACCTTTCTCTTCAGCAGCCTCAATAATCGCAGACTCAGCCAAAGCCCAATTTTCGTCAGTACCAATATATTTTGTACGGTTTTCAGGATCACGTAATGACACTTGTGCTGTATAATCATTAAAGCCTAACGCTCCAAATACATAAAGAACCAAGTCTATTACCTTTTTGAATTCATCTTTAACCTGATCAGGACGGCAAAACAAATGTGCATCATCTTGCGTAAACCCACGAACCCTTGTCAAACCGTGAAGCTCACCAGATTGCTCGTAACGATATACAGTACCAAACTCAGCAAAGCGAACCGGTAAGTCCTTATACGAGCGTGGTTTTACTTTATAAATTTCACAATGATGCGGACAGTTCATTGGTTTTAACAAAAACTCTTCTCCTTCGATCGGAGTCTTTATTGGTTGAAATGAATCCGCGCCATATTTCTCATAGTGTCCAGAAGTCACATATAACTGCTTATGCCCGATATGCGGCGTAACAACAGGCTCATACCCAGAGTTTAACTGTGCTTTCTGCAAAAAGTCTATCAGCTTTTGACGTAATGCAGCTCCTTTAGGCAACCAAAGTGGCAAACCTGCACCAACTTTTTCAGAAAAAGCAAAAAGTTCCAACTCTTTCCCAAGTTTACGGTGATCGCGTTTTTTCGCCTCTTCTATAAATTTCAAATACTCTGTAAGCTCCGATGCCTTAGGGAACGTAACACCATAAATACGTGTCAACTGTTTGCGAGACTCATCACCCCTCCAGTAAGCACCGGCAACATTAGTCAATTTAATCGCTTTAATAAACCCAGTATTTGGAATATGAGGGCCACGACATAAATCTGTAAATTCCCCTTGCGTGTAGAAAGTAATCTTTCCATCTTCCAAGTCTTTGATTAAATCTAGCTTATACTCATCTCCTTTTTCAGTAAAGTAAGCCAATGCATCCGATTTCGAAACAGCTTTACGTTCAAATGTTTCTTTCCGTTTAGCCAGCTCCAGCATCTTGTCTTCGATGGCTTTAAAGTCATCAGACGAGAATTCACGATCACCAAAATCAACATCGTAGTAAAATCCGGTTTCAATCGCGGGACCAATACCAAATTTAATCCCTGGATACAATGCCTCCAAAGCCTCAGCCAGTAAGTGGGCTGAAGAATGCCAAAAAGTGGATTTACCTTTGGTATCATTCCAGGTTAATAACTTAACAGTAGCATCATTTTCAATAGCACGGGCAGAATCCCACACTTCGCCATTTACTTCGGCAGCAAGAACGTTTCTTGCAAGCCCCTCTGAGATGGATAACGCAATCTCTGCAGCAGTGATTCCTTTTTGATACTCTCTTACGGAACCATCCGGTAGTGTAATTTTAATCATTTACAACTATGATCTTTAAATTGTTAAAAAATAGAAAACATAAAACAACATGTACAATTATGTTATTACACTTACGTTTTCAATAAATAAATTGTGACACAAATTTAGTAAAAATTCTGATAAAATAACAGGTTTTTTGCGCTATTCAACGCATTATTCAGGGCATTTACAGGCTCCCCACCTCTCCACTGTTCAAATACGCCGACTTCATTGGCTTTACACACTTTACATCCTCATCGTTGCAGTTTAAAACGGATTGATAATCTGATCTTATTGACCAACAATATCGCTCTATGGTACCGAGGTACATCCCAACAATTAATGAAAATCAGGTTATATATTAACAGGGTAATTGCAGGGGGTTAACAGGGGTATAACAGGGGGTTAGCAGGCGTAAATCCCTATTAACCCCCTGTTATACCCCTACAAAAAGAGTGTTGTTTCACTTTTAATAGAAAACATAGTATAGGCTGATAGCATGGTAGCAGTAAACTATGTGCTTTGTTTAAACATGAACCTAAAAACAAAGGGATAAAAGCAGATTATACCAGCTACTATATATAAAAAAATGACAGGGCAGCTACTTAAAAGCAACAGGACAAATTGAGCATCTCATTAATATTTGCTACCTTTGCAGACTGAAATTTTAACTATGTCAAATCAAGTACCAGAAGACGGAACACTATTACCCCTAATGGAAGAATTTTACACGATTCAGGGAGAAGGCTACCATACCGGGACTGCTGCTTATTTCATACGATTGGGTGGTTGCGATGTTGGCTGCCATTGGTGCGATGTAAAGGAAAGCTGGGATGCATCTATCCACCCCCTTACAGCCGCAGATTCGATTATCGAAAATGCAAAGAAATATCCGGCAAAAACTGTTGTCATTACGGGTGGCGAACCGCTTATTTATAATTTGGATTACCTAACAAAAGGGCTTCATGAGGCAGGGATTAAAACGTTTATTGAAACCTCTGGTGCATATCCTCTGAGTGGTGAATGGGACTGGATATGTTTATCTCCAAAAAAATTCAAAGCACCACGCAAAGATGTTTTAGAAGCTGCTGGTGAACTTAAAGTTATCGTTTTCAATAAAAGCGATTTCGCTTGGGGAGAAGAATATGCACAACTTGTAGGGCCAAACTGCAGATTATACCTTCAACCTGAATGGTCGAAATCTAAAGAAATGACGCCTTCTATTATTGATTACGTAAAAGAAAACCCTAAATGGGATATTTCACTACAAACACATAAGTTTTTAAACATTCCTTAATAGTGAAATGCACGATTAAATAGACACAAAAAAGGCTTTCGACAGTATCGAAAGCCTTTTTTTATCAATCTATATTAATGCATGTCATTTAAATCACTTCACATAGGTCTTTAAAAAAGCTTCCAGGTCTAACGTTTTCGTTTCTTCACCCTCCTTCTCCCGGACCAGCACATTTCCAGCATTATCAGCATCTAAAAATAATAAGTTCGCCTTTAATAAAATCTTTCCATTTTCATCCAACAATCCAACTTTACCATTTTCAGAGAACATCAAATAATTGTCTAAAAATTTACTGATATTTTCCTTCTTGTCAAGCAGAACTTTCCCTTCCTGTGTAACCAATCCAAAATTACCATCCTTCTGAAAAATAGCAAGTTTTTGATTTGCTGGCGTAAGCCAGTCAAACCCTTCCTTATTTACCTTCCCCCCCTTCTTATCCAACAACCAAAAATAATTATCCTTATCTGAAACAATAGCAGTCTGCTCATTAAAATACGCTAAAGAGAAAAGAGAGCAAGGCAGCACATCTTCTCCCGCCATGTTTTTTATACCATAATATTCATCATTGGTATCTTTATCCTTGACCATGGTCCATTTAAGTGACTTATCCAATGGGAAAGTATCTTCAAATAAACTCACATCTTCCCCCTCACTCGTATTACCTCCCCCCGAGATATCAATCACCTTTGCATTTTTGGGAAGCTCGAAATCTGCCGCAGAAGATACATTGGTGACTTTTGTTGTTTCAAAACCAAGGTCATTGTTTTCACCCAAAGACAATTTGAGCACACCTCCAGGCAAATCATTGATAAATGAAAATGCTGTCAGATAATAAGTGGGCACTGCTTCCGAATACCATACCGTTGCTACCGCGGAATCGGCATGGTTTTTTATAAATAACTTTGCTTTCTTACAGGTAATTCCCGCTATCGATTCGATCTCGCCCATATCTTGCAGCTGCACATAAGGCCCTTCCGACTCCCCTAACTTCGTACTGACAATCTTATAGGATGGACTGTATGCTTCGGCAGTAACAACATCATCTCCAACCGAATACGAATATGTTTTTGCTAATTTTCGATTTAAAATAGCATGTGCTTTTTGATTCACGACAGTGGAAGAATAATCGGCATCAGCCAAAATCTCCACATTCCGATAAGCCATTTTTCCTTTCAAAAATGGCTCATAAAACTCTTTTGCAAATTCCGGAACTTCATTTTCAAATTTTTCAGGGGAAACTTCACCTTTAAACACCAACTCCATCTGCCATTGCTTATCTTGTGCATAGGTTGTCGAAATTGATAATCCAAATAATAGTGCAACGTTGAGTAAATTATTCATAAGAATGATAAATATGTAGCTAAATAACAAAAGACAGACCAAAAAGCCTATCTTTTACGCTATTTTTTTATTTATTTACTTTTTTCTCTTCATATTTCCATAAAATGTAAAAACGTGATCGCTAAGCAAAATGAACTACAATTTTATCATCTGTTTTGTTTTCACCGCTTCGTCACATGCCAAAGCAATCCGTAGACTATTAACAGCATCTTCCATCGAATCAGAAAGATCCAAATTATCTACAATCGCCTGCTGAAAGAATAACTGCTCCCGGTTACATAATTCCTGATGATCGGGCTCATCAGATAAGTTGACCCACTCATCAACCTTCGTAAATTCATTTGCCGCATCTAAATCGGCGTAATGTACACGAAGGCTTTCTGTTTGTGTATGGGATGCTACCGAATCCGATTTACCTTCATTGCTTGCTTTATTTGCGACAATGGAAACTGCACCTTTAGGTCCAAAAACATCCTTTACAAAAAAAGCATTCTGACTAACCATTGGTCCCCATCCGGCTTCATACCATCCTACGGATCCATCTTCAAAATGCAGCTGCAATTGTCCGTAGTTGTAGTTCCAAGCAGGAATCTCATCGGTTAACCGCGCGCCGATTGCAGATACATACAATGGTTTCGCACCCACCATTTGACACATGACATCAATATAATGAACTCCACAGTCAACAATGGGACTTAAACTAGCCATTAGATTTTTATGCACATCCCACATATACCCATGGCTCTGTTGATTCAGATTCATACGCATAACAAGTGGTTTTCCCATCGTTTTAGCTATTTCAATAAATTTGACCCATGAGGGATGATATCTCAAAATATATCCAACAACCAATTTTTTATCATATTTCACCGCTGCATCGACGACCTCCTGCGCGGAAATCACATCTTCAGCTAAAGGCTTTTCAATAAAAACATGAGCACCAGCCTGAAAGGCTTTTATAGCATACGCTTTGTGTGTATCCGGATAGGTCGCTATACAAACGGCATCCGGTTTCGTTTCCTGAAGTGCATCCTCATAAGATTCAAACAATTTATAGTTGCCGCCCAATTGTTCATTCAGTTTACTTTTGCTCTCCCCACGAGCTACTAGCCCCACAATTTGAAAGCCATCTAAATCGTGATATGCCTTCGCATGAGATGCGCCCATATTTCCACATCCAACAACCAATATTTTAATAACCTCTTGTATCATTTTTTTTCTATTGCTATATTATTTCTTTAATCCATCCAAAGCAAAGGCCGCTCCCGTTCCTAGTACAGCTCCTGCTAATACATCGGAGGGAAAATGTACGCCCAAATACATCCTTGAATATCCCACGCTACTCGCCCATAAAAGGGATGGCGCAACGACGTACCACTTCGAGTAGGCTCGAGACAAAGCAGAAGCCGTAGCAAAAGCAGATGACGTATGACCAGAGGGAAAGGAATACCCACCGGCTGTACGAACCGATATGAAATTAGGATATTTTTTAAATGGCCTACTTCGCTTAAAGATATGTTTTAAACCAACATTCACTAGCGCTGTTACAGCCGTACTACTGGCGACATACAGGGCATTCTGACGCATTGCCTTATCATCGTTGACCGCACCTGCCACCAGTAAACCAACAGGAACGGCTATCTGAACATAGTTATTGATATCAGAAAGCACTTTAAATGTTTGTGTTTGTGGCGCTGTCCGAGTCTCAGCTATGGACTCCAATATCCGGATATCTAACGTAGACGCTGGACTTTCTTGTCCTAGAACAGGGCCATAAAGACAGTTAACCCAACAAATAAAAATAAAAGCTAATCTTTTCATCTAACAAATAATTGATCTAATTTACCATTCCCTTGAATTAGGTACCACTAAACACACTACTCCAATTTATTAAACAACAACTTCTCCCCCCACTATTGTCACTTTTATCCGCTATTAACTTAATAAGTCACTCCCCAATCCTTAAAAATAAGGAAATTTATGAGAGTTGTCACCCTATCAAGAAACATTTCGATTGGACAAAATTTCACAGCTCACTATTGGAGTAATTCAAACAGCTTACTATAGGATAGGAAATCAGCATTGTCTTTTGTCTAAATTATAGTGTATTCCCCAATCAATGACCTAGTTTTTACAATTTTTTCAAGAAAATTGAATTCATTTCAACAACAAGTCCATTAGGATAAGAATTTTAAAATGATAGTCTTGCATTTCCCATTAATTTACTATACATTTGCTTGCAGTTATTAATACAAACATGGTCTATACTTGCGTACATCATTTTCATTTTCATCATCGCCATTGTGGCGATATGTTAATTTAATGTGTTCTTACGTAGAATACCTTCCCTCTTGTTTGATTTCTTATTATTAATAATTTACTGCTAACATTTATAAAGCGTTGAAAAATCTTAAAATTGCTATCCAAAAATCGGGTAGGTTAAACGAAAAATCTGTTCAATTACTGAAAAATTGTGGTTTAGACTTCGAGAACTACAAAAGTTCTTTAATCACCACGGTTGGGAATTTCCCACTCGAAATATTATTTCTGAGAGATGATGATATTCCGGGATATGTGGAACAAGGTATAGCCGACCTGGGCATCGTCGGTGAAAACATCATTGATGAGACCGAATCCAAAGTAGAATACATCAAGAGGCTTGGTTTTGGAAAATGTACGTTGAAACTGGCTATTCCCAAAGATAGCACCATCCAAGACGTTAAAGACCTTAACGGCAAAGCAATCGCAACCTCTTATCCAAATATCCTAAAGAATTTTCTAGACGAGTATAAGATCAATGCAGATATCCGTTTGATATCTGGCTCAGTTGAAATTTCTCCCGGTTTGGGTCTTAGTGATGCGATCTGTGATATCGTATCGACCGGTGGAACACTAAAAAGTAATGGTTTGAAGCCTTTTGCTGATGTTAAAAATTCAGAAGCCATATTGGTCGGAAGAAAGGGATTGGAAGGCAATGAAGTTTTGGCGGAATTAGTGCAACGTATCGAATCTGTTCTTTTAGCAAAAGAAACTAAATATGTGGTATTGAATGTCGAAAAGAAAAATTTGCCGGCTATTACTTCTTTATTACACGGTGTTAAGAGTCCTACGGTTGTTCCACTGGCAGAAGAAGGTTGGGTTGCTGTACACACTGTTATCACGGAAGATGACTTTTGGGATAAGATCAATAAGTTAAAAGCTGAAGGTGCCCAAGGTATCGTTGTAATGCCAATTGAAAAAATCATCCTTTAAACTTGACACGCGAGGTACGACTATGTTAAAAAAATATGATTACAAGACCCTAGGGAAAGAGGAAATACAACAATTAGTTGCCCGAAATATGGACCCCAACAATGCAATTCAGGATGTTGTTCAGGAGATTATTCAACAAGTACGTCAACAAGGTGATGTGGTTCTGCGCGAATATGCCGCCAAATTTGATAAAGTTGAACTTGACAGATTATATTTAGACGAGGAAGATATCGACGCTTTGGCGTCTACCATAGGCCGTGATCAACAGAGAGCACTTGAAATCGCTTTTCAAAATATCCATAAATTCCATAGTACACAGCTAAAAAGAGAGCGTACGGTTGAAACAATGCCCGGTGTAAAATGCTGGCGAGAAGTCCGTCCGATTGAAAAAGTTGGACTTTACATCCCTGGCGGGTCAGCAGTTTTACCAAGCACGCTTTTAATGCTTGGTGTCCCGGCAAGGATAGCTGGATGCAAAGAGATCGTCGTTTGTTCTCCACCTCAATCCAATGGAAAAATCAATGGCTTTGTCGCTTTTTGTTTAAAATTACTTAAGATAAACAGAATATACTTAGTTGGAGGTGCTCAGGCTGTTGCAGCGATGGGTTTTGGAACGGAGACCATACCAAAAGTGGATAAGATCTTTGGCCCGGGCAATCAATTTGTCACAAAAGCAAAATCCATCATACAGGGGCTAGCAAATGTCAGTATTGATATGCCTGCAGGACCATCCGAAGTGCTGGTCGTCGCGGATGAATCGGCAAGCCCAGCATTTGTGGCAGCAGATCTTTTGGCACAGGCTGAACATGGAGCCGACAGTCAAGCAGTCCTGGTTGCAACATCCAATGCGCTAGTTGATGCAGTCAACACAGCCCTTGTAGCCCAGTTAGCGGTTTTGCCACGCAAGGAACTCGCTTCAAAAGCGATTGAAAATTCCTATGCAGTAACTGTTGAGACGCTTCAGGAGGCCATACAGTTTTCAAACGATTATGCACCAGAACACCTTATTTTGGAGACGGACCAATGGGAATCCTTAACACGCTATATCAGCAATGCTGGTTCTGTTTTTTTAGGGCACTTAACACCTGAAAGCGCAGGAGATTATGCCTCAGGTACAAATCACACACTACCGACATCAGGTTATGCACGCTCCTATTCAGGCGTATCGGTAGATTCTTTTGTTAAAAAAGTTACCTTTCAACATATAAACGAAACCGGGCTTCAACAAATCGGATCAGTGGTTGAAATACTCGCTGAACTTGAAGGACTACAGGCGCATAAAAATGCGATTTCCATTCGGAAGAATGGATAAAACATCACGATCAATCACACAAAAAAGGCTTTACATTGTAAAGCCTTTTTTGTGTGATTGATCGCATAAATATTGTCTCGTAATGCCAACTGGATTATCTTCCAAAGGTGTCATAATTATCTGTTGCATATTTTTCAAACCTAGTCAGCAAGGCTATATTATCTTTTTCCAGTTGACTTAAGTCTGCACTCACATCTTTTGAAATAGGTACATACCAATCTACAGGCTCAAAAAATTGGCGAATGCTGGGTTTAGTAAACGCATAGCCATGTCGGGCAAAAATGGTATTCCGAATAATTTCCAAATCTAATTTCTTGAGGTTTTTCAGATCTTTCTCTGTCAACTTTTGCTTAGACGCATTTACAGTAAAGACTGCGGGAGATGCAGATCTATAATATTGTATAATGTATGTATACGTTGAGTCACCATCCACGTCAGTTTCCTCTTTTCTTTTTTCATTAATCCAGTCAACCAACGTCCCCTCCTCTCCATCCTGATTTTTAAGCATCAGATTTGGATTATAGGCAAATTGTTTTTTCAACAATTTAAAGTTTCGCTTTTTGATCTTTACACCCTGGTCATACGCAGACCAGTTACCAATTAGCGTGTCATGATTAAGCTTAATTTCAAAACGCCCGTCGGATTTTCTGTCTCCAGGTTCATCCAATAATAAGCGAATATCAGCACCGTTTTCTTCCAACTTCCCCACAAAAGAGCGCAGATTCCCCTTTACAACATTCTGTCCATAAACACCTCCTTTATCGGTAATTTTCTTTATCGTCAGATTTATCTTGGGAGCGTAATCCGTTGTTGGCAAACCCTCATCTTCTCCAAGTGTACTTTCATCAACAACAAAGTCGCCAACCCAATTACCGTAAAGTTCCTGATGGGCCTCACGCTCGACGGCAACAGTATCTTTTATTTCGGCAGTTTCATTCTTTTTACTTTTCCCATCCTTACAACCAAGGACTGCTCCAAGCAATAACAGTAAACAAAGGTTTTTCTTCATAATTTATGATTTTTTTGATAAATAATAAATTCCGCCAGCAACAAATTAGGTATCCATCCCAGCCATGCAATAATTTGATAAACATCCATGGGATTGGGCTGAAAGAAGTATACTAAAGCAACCTTCCAAAAACGTAGGGTCAATGCCGAGCAGGTTAATGCAAAACTACGGATCATAAAATCACGGTGTTTATCAAATTTTCGCTGACTCGCCAAACGAACTGCCCGCCATGTAAAATAGCACCATCCAAGCCCCAATAATTCAAAGGCAATAATAGCGGTTAACCCGCCATTCGCCACGGATCCAATAAGCAAACCTGAAGGAGCGGCAAAAACCAAAATGGCGAATACATATAAATACCCGATACTTCGATGGACTCGCGGATATTTATTCAATAGATAAGTATTAAACTGCGTAAAGCCGGCAGGCAAGGCAAAGATAGCCGTGCAAACATGGATATAAAACACGTAGCGATACCACCAAAGTGATTCTATTTCGGTCTGCTTAATCATCAAGAAATTAGCATCGAGAGAGAAGCCGCGATAGCGAAAAGTAATTTCAGCCATCAACAGGCAGCTGTAAGCAAAGATTAAAAGCCAAAATCCATGTAATATCGAAAATTGAGCCCTTTTAAACATACCTTTTTATTTACTCCGAATCGCTTCTACCGGATCCAATCGAGAAGCCATTAAAGCTGGAACAATGCCCGATATTAACCCAATAAAAGTAGAAAGTGAAACAGTAAGCATTACCATTTTCAAACTGACCACAATAGCAACGCCAGTCGCAGCTTGTACCACAAAAGCCAAAAAATAGACGACAACGAGACCAATCCCTCCACCCAACAAACAAAGTACAATAGACTCTACTAAAAATTGTGAAAGAATAAAGAAATTTTTAGCTCCTAGCGCTTTCTGAATTCCGATGATATGTGTACGTTCTTTGACACTTACAAACATAATATTGGCAATGCCAAAACCGCCGACTAAAATTGAAAAAATACCAATTGAAAAACCCGCCAGATTAATGATACCAAAAAGCTGATCCAATGCACCTGTGATCATTGTTGTCTGGTTAATAGAAAAATTCTCCTCCCGTTGTGGTGATATACGACGAATCGACCGCATAAGTGTTTTCGCTTCGCTCTCAGCCTCGCCAAGCGTGTAGTTCGATTTAATAACCATCGCTATACTCGGTGAGAAATTATCATAGTTGACCAAATTTCTAGCCAGCTCAAACGGAATAAAGGCTGTATCATCCGGAGAGGTATTAATCAATACACCATTTCCTTCTTTCTTTAATACACCAATAACCTGAATTTTTCGGCCTAACATATTGATATATTTGCCAACTGGTTCCTCATTAGGAAAAAGCCCCTCTGCAATATTTGCGCCCAACACAGTTACAAGAGCTCCACCCCTCGACTCACTTTCAGCAAAGTAACGACCATCTATAATATTCAAATTTTGAATGTAAAGATTTTCGTAAGTCGCAGCATTAACCGATGAGCCTTGGGCCGAATTATTTTTATATTTAATAGTCGTATTGCCGATATTGATCATATACGCCATATACTCAGCTGTCGTCATCCGGCTTTTTAAATCCAGGTAATTATTGTATGTGGGTTCGGGTCTATTCAAGTATTTCCACCAAGGGAAATTTGGGCCGCCATCCCAGGGCCATTTTTCGATATACAGTGTTTTGCTGCCAATCTTCTTGACTGATTCCTCTATATTATTCCGTAGGGTATCTACTGCAGAAAATACACCAATAATCGTAAAAATACCGATGGTCACACCCAGCAGCGAAAGTAAGGTGCGAGTACGATTGTCTTTCAATGCCGAAAAAGCAAACTGACAACTCTCCAATATCAATCTAAAAAATAGCATAATTGTATTCTAAAATACAATATAGTTTTGATTTAATGTCAAAATCCCCAAAAATATATACATTAATTAGAAATATGGCTCTTCCATACCCGAAAAAGTTATAACTTTGTATGCTTTTGGCAGCCTGGTATTTGGTGCACTGTAATGCACTGAAAGGCAGATATTAATATATACTATTATTAAAGATGAAGTTATCTCAATTTAAATTCAACTTACCAGAATCATTACTTGCTTCTGAACCTTCTGAAAATCGTGACGAATCACGCTTGATGGTCCTACATAGAGATACTGGTAAAATTGAACACAAAATTTTCAAAGATGTATTGGATTATTTCGATGACAAGGATGTCATGATCTTAAACAATACTAAAGTTTTTCCAGCGCGCCTTTACGGTAATAAAGAAAAAACTGGAGCGACGATTGAAGTTTTCTTGTTGCGTGAATTGAACAATGAACTTCGTCTTTGGGATGTATTGGTAGACCCTGCGCGTAAAATCCGTGTAGGCAACAAATTATATTTCGGTGATGATGATTTATTGGTTGCCGAAGTGGTTGACAATACAACTTCTCGTGGTCGTACAATTAGATTTTTATTTGACGGTACCGATGAAGAGTTCCGCCGTAATATCGAAATCTTAGGTGAAACTCCGCTTCCTAAATATATCAAGCGTAAAGCTACACCGGAAGATAAATTCCGTTATCAAACAATCTATGCAAAAAACGAAGGGGCTGTCGCTGCACCTACAGCGGGACTTCACTTCTCCAGAGAGTTAATGAAACGCTTGGAACTAAAAGGCGTTGATTTTGCAGAAGTTACTCTTCACGTTGGGCTTGGAACTTTCCGTACCGTTGAAGTCGAAGATTTAACCAAACATAAGATGGATTCCGAACAGTTTATCATCACTGATGAGGCTGCGCGCGTTGTTAATAAAGCTATCGATAACAAACGTCGTGTGTGTGCTGTAGGAACGACTTCTATGCGTGCAATAGAATCTTCTGTTTCTGCAGACCATCACTTAAAAGCGGCTTCTGACTGGACCAGTAAGTTCATCTACCCTCCTTACGATTTCAGTATTGCAAACTCGATGATTACAAACTTCCACACGCCAGAATCTACACTTTTGGTGATGATTGCTGCTTTCGCTGGTTACGAAAACGTCATGAATGCATACGAAGTTGCAGTAAAAGAAAAATACAGATTCTATAGCTATGGTGATGCCATGTTAATTATCTAATGATTTGATATAACAAAAACAGAAAACGTGGATGGCTTCATAACTATCCACGTTTTTTTTAAATAAAAACCCTTCAATAATACCATGAATTTTGCCATAATCGTTGCTGCAGGAATCGGAAACAGGATGAAAAGCGATCTTCCAAAGCAGTTTCTTAACTTGGATGGGCTGCCGATCGTGATGCATACTATTGATCGCTTCTATCAATCCAACACCATTTCAGAAGTTATCTTGGTAATCAGTGAAGCAATGGAAAGCTATTGGAACCAGTTATGTGTAAAGTATCAGTTTGACAGACCAATACATATTGCATTTGGCGGAAAAACTCGTTTCGAAAGCGTAAAGAACGGTATAGACTACATTAAACAAAACTTCGACATTGGTCCTAAAGATTACATCGCCGTACACGATGGAGCTCGTCCGATTATTTCGGACGATTTAATTAGAAAGGCTTTTCAGGGAGCTTACGAACACCAAGCAATTGTATTGGCACAAAAGAGTGTTGAATCGGTGCGTTTAGGAAATATATCCACAAATACCGCCACAGATAGAAATCAGATTTGGCTGATACAAACTCCACAAGTCTTCCTCGGAGCATTGTTGTTAAAATCCTACCAACAAGATGAAGATCCACTTTTTACAGATGATGCTTCAGTGGTCGAAAAAACGGGCAAAAGTATTTATATTGTTGAAGGTGATTCTAAGAATATAAAAATCACCTATCCCCAAGACTTACAAATTGCCCAACTTTATTTAAAACTAATTTAAATGGTTAAGCATTGCCACGAATAACACGTAGTAATACAACGATAATTGCAATCACCAAAAGAATGTGGATGATATTATTTCCAGCCGCATAACCTCCAAAAAAGCTTATCGCCCAAATGATAACTAAAATAACGGCGATGATGTACAGTAAATTTCCCATTTCCTTATAATTTAATACCTAATTTATTTTTTATAGGTATAACAACGAAAAAAGGACTATAGTTTTATATTAAATAGATTAGGTTATATCCAACTGTAATCTGTCATAGGCTAGAAACATATTTTCGGGCAATTCTCCTGAAACAACTTCATGCAATCCCATTCGATGCCCAATATGTGTAAAATAGGTTTTGTCGGCATGAATATCATCGGCAAATTCAATCGCCTCTTCCAAAGTTAAATGTGAAATATGAGATTCCTTCTGTAAAGCATTTACGACAAGAATCTTTACTCCTTCCAATAATTTTCTTGATTCGTGAGAAATGAACTTCGCATCAGTAATATAGGCGAAATCTCCAATTCTAAAGCCCAACACAGGCATTTTATAATGCAGGACCTCGATAGGCATAATTTCCTTTCCGAATAAAGACAATGGCACACCAGCCTTTATCTCTTCCAAATCCAGTCTAGGCGCTCCTGGGTATTTAATTTCCGTAAATGCATAATAAAATTCACGCTTTAGTGCTTCATGAAGTGCTTCGGTGGCATAAATTGAAATAGAACTATGCTGCTGATAATTAAACGCTCTAACATCGTCCAGTCCCGCAATATGATCTTTATGTGAGTGCGTCATTAATACGGCGTCCAAATGCATAACTTTCTCGCGCAGCATCTGGTATCTAAAATCAGGACCGGTATCGACAACCAATGTATGCTGATTGTATTCAATAAGAATAGAAGAACGTAATCTCTTATCACGTTTGTCTTCAGATTGACAGACCTGACATTGGCATGCTATTACTGGCACCCCTTGTGATGTTCCGGTTCCTAAAAATGTTATTCTCAAGCTACAATTTTTGATTTCAACACATCTTCATATAGTGGAAGAAATTTTTCAGAAATAACCTCCGAATCAATATCAATATCCAGTAATATATTCCACAGTGACTGGATTTTTATTTCAAGATTCGAAAACTTATTGACTACGACCACTTTTGTCGTCTGCAACATACAGGCACCGGTACGAAAGGAACCTTTCTCGTACCTCACTTTATACCCCTGCTCTTTGAAAAACTCCTCTATTTTCGTTAAACTGCTTTGTGTAAACGGTAACAAAATCTCTCCTCCTTTTAAATTTCTACCTCAGTCTCCCAAACTTAGATAAATTTGATTTTATATACAAATAAAATCACGAATGTCAATCAATCGACCAACTTAAGGAGTTCATTGCCAAAAGTATCCCAGCTATATTTCTTTTTCTCGTCAATAATATTTGTTCTAAATTGCTCTTCTTTATTGTAGTGGTAAAATGAAAAAATACCGTCGGCGATTTGACGGGCATCAGGTTCCACGACATAACCAACATACTCATGCTGAACTAATTCAGGCAATCCCCCAACGTTACTGACAATCATCGGTAAATCAAAATGATAAGCAACCTGCGTAATTCCACTCTGTGTAGCACTCCGATAGGGCAAGACCACACAATCTGCCGCTGAAAAATACCTTCCGACCTCCTGATTAGAAATAAAATCAGTATGCATAAAAATAAACTCTTCCAGTTTATACTTTTTTATAAGGTTCAAATAAGGAGCAGGGTCACCATAAAATTCGCCTGCGAGCAGCAATTTCACCCCAAGGGTACGTATTCTGGGATCAGCCAATGCCTCCAGGAGGATATCCAGACCCTTGTATTGACGAATAAAACCAAAAAACAATACGACTTTATCCCCCTCGGCAATCTTAAGTAATCGACGTGCTTCCTTTTTACTCTGATGTACACCATAGTTATCATAGAGTGGATGCGGCGTATATACCGCTGGCATTTTCGGGCTTAACATTTTCAGATCTGCCAGCACACTTTTACTCATGGTGAGACAAGCATCAACAGACTTTAAAAAATAACGAATCAATAAGCTATCCCCTATCCGTTGTTCATGAGGAATGATATTATCAGCGATGCATACAATCTTAGTATGTTTATTTTTTCGAACTTGTCGTTGAATTGTTCCCAAACAAGGTCCAAAAAACGGCATCCAAAATCGTACAATAAGCAAATCATAATTTGCCTTTTTTAGTTCTTTACCTACCTTAATCCAATTAAATGGATTAATAGAATTGACCGTGGTCTTAATATGAAGGCCAGTTGGTGCTGGCTCATCCGAATATTGAGACTTTCCGGGAAAAAGGAAATTAGGATACTGTAAGCTGAAAGAATAGATGTCCACTTCATGCCCTGCTTCCTGAAAGTGAAATGCCAATCGTTCATTAAAAGATGCTATCCCACCGCCCCTTAACGGATAAGCGGACCCTAAAATCACAATTCGCATAATTGATTAAATGACTTTCTCAATTTGATAATCATTCCGATCGGAGCTGCTTCTAGACACTAACTCAGCCAAAAAACCAGTCAGAAATAATTGAGTTCCCAAAATAATCGCTGTCAGCGCAAAGAAAAATAAAGGTTGATCTGTTATATCTCTAAATGGTGTGCCGCTGGCGATACTCATCAATTTGTGGCAAATTAAATAAATGGAGATAAATAGGCCTGCAAGAAAACTAATCACGCCCATAACACCAAAAAAGTGCATCGGTCTTTTCGAAAATTTCCCGACAAAAAATATGGATAATAAATCCAAGAAACCTTTCACAAAACGACCCGGGCCAAATTTGGTGGTACCATATTTACGTGGGTAATGCTGTACTACCTGTTCCTGTATATTGGTAAATCCTGCCCATTTCGCAATAACAGGGATATAACGATGCATCTCGCCATAAACTTCGATGTTTTTGACAACATCTTTTTTATAAGCTTTAAGACCACAATTAAAATCATGCAGGTTATAAATTCCAGACATCGATCTTGTCACCCCATTGAATAATTTGGTTGGGATTGTTTTGGTCAATGGGTCATAGCGTTTTTCCTTCCAACCCGATACTAAATCCGCTCCCTTATTCACGATCCGATCATACAGTTCAGGAATCTCATCTGGACTATCCTGTAGATCTGCATCCATTGTAATAACCACATCGCCCTGTGCAGCAGCAAAGCCTACATTTAAAGCCGCAGATTTTCCGTAATTGCGTCGGAACTTTATCGCAGAAATATTCGTGTTCTTTAACTTCAACTCTTCGATAACTTTCCAAGAATTATCTTTACTCCCATCATCAACTAAAATAATTTCATAGGAAAAATGATTGGCCGCCATAACGCGGTCGATCCAAGCTGTCAATTCGGGTAAGGATTCTTCTTCATTAAATAAAGGAACAACAACAGAAATATCCATGTGAATGTTAATCATGCTAAAAATGTAGTATTATAATACCAACAAAGGTATTACTTTTTCAGTAATACCTTATAGGGTCAATTTTATTTTATTAAACACTAATTGGTCTCTTGTTTGATCACCAATTTTTCTCGTTTTGTCAAGGCTGATAATAGTAATGCAAAAACAAATTGAAACATCAGCGTGATAGCCAACCCTTTGAGCACCTGCCCTAGCGTTATCTTTCCAATAGCATCAACTTGCTTTTCAAGTTCCGCGATTTTTGAATCGATAACCTCATCCGGCACATTGTTCTTTTCCATATACTCAATTGTAACATTAATTGTATGTGTCACCACCTTTTCTTGTAAAGTTGGATTAATGAAATTAACATACGCCTGTGTCCCAATTGTTGAAATAATAGTGGAAATAGCAAGCATCATAAATATGGATTTTAATGCTATAGAAAAATTCCAGTATCCGCCATTTGCTTTCCTAAGAGAGAAAGCGAAAAGCGCAGAAATAATAACAAAAAGACCAGTATTAACAATAAATGACATCGACATTACCCCCCAAAAGGAATTTAAGTCTTTGACAACAAACAAGACGACTAATCCGAGAATGAAAGAAATTATTCCCAGGATAACACCGTAAATAATACTTTTCTTTTTGTCAATTACCGCATCAAATCCTACATTACTTTGGTTGATTGAATCTGCCATAAAAATTATTTGTTATAGTAAGTACTAATTATTTGGTAAAGTGCAATATCAAATGCCTTATTGGAAGACGCTTCTGCATACTCTTCAAATTGTTTTTCAGATGGTTTCAACTCACTAAAGAAGCTCATGATAGGATAAAAAAGTTCGTAGACTTCACTTCTCGAATTTAATCCTTTTCCTACTTTTGCAATTTCAGCATACGGGCTATCTACTACAATTTGATTGGCAATGATATCTTCATAAATTTCATGCTCATCCTGAAATTCATCTTCATCAACTAATAAAAATTCCTTTAAGAAATCATCCAATTCAGGTTCAATCTCATCGTCCTTGCATTCTCCTAAATAAAGAAAAATATTCAACAATTCTGTTCCCCTATCTATAGTTTCATCTTCTATAGCCTCCCATTCCTCGGAATCCAAATAGTCATCTTCAAGCTTTAAAACATCATTGGAGAAAAAGTTCATGAGTAAAAGGTCTACATAAACCTCACGCAACTCATCAAAAAGTGGATAATCATTAAAAGATTGATCCAACAGTTCTAATTTCTCTAAATAACTTGCTTCCGTATTGAATACGGCAATAATCTTTTCAAGAAATTCCGGGGCAGTCGAGATCCCATCAACCTTGCCATAATTTAATATACCTGCCTCAACGGCTGCTTTAATATTTGCTTCCATGGTTTTAATCGTTTTTTATGATTTGATTATTATTGATGATCAATTCGACAGCACCCTTTAAAGTCTGTCCAAATAATGGAGAATTTTTAGATTTAGATCTATTTGTTGTTTCATCGAAGTTCCAAGTCTTCACAGGGTCAAATACGACAAGATTGGCTATTGCTCCCTCCTCAATAAGAGGAACTTTAAGTCCTAGAATCTGCCGGGGTCTAACTGAAAGACTATTGACAATTTGTTCTTCATTTAATCCAGCACGAACCAAGAGTGGTAATACGGTCTGCAGTCCAATAATTCCATTTTTTGCAATATGGAATTCAACATTCTTAAATTCTATTTCATGCGGTGTGTGTTGCGAAACGACAGCATCGATAGTACCGTCCTTAACGCCTTTAAGTAATACCTTCAGATCTGCCTTTGTGCGTAATGGGGGGCTTACCTTATAATTACTATCAAAACCGACAATATCATCGTCAGTAAGCACCAATTGATGTGCAGCAACATCACATGTTACTGGAAGACCTTTTGCTTTCGCTTTTTTTATCAGATCGACAGCTTCTGGAGTGCTGATGGATGCAAAATGAATTGGAGCTCCAGTATATTCCGCTAAATACAGATCACGAGAAACCATTAACGATTCGGCCAGGTTAGGAATACCTTTCATTCCCAAATAAGTACTCATCGCACCTTCATTCATTTTGTTTCCACCTGCCATAGACTCATCTTCAGCATGTGAAAAAATCAATCCATCGAATCCCTTAGCGTATAACAACGCTCTGCTCATTAATCCCGCCTGCTGTACACTCCTGTTTCCATCACTAAAAGCGACAGCACCCGTTTGCTTCATATCAAATAGCTCGGCCAGTTCTTTCCCTTCTCTCTTTTTACTGATCGCTCCAATTGGATGTACATCAACAATATTTCCTTTCGCTGTATTGACAATAAGTGCAACCTCGGAACGGCTTTGAATCGCCGGTTCGGTATTAGGCATTACGGCTACTCCAGTAAATCCACCAGCAGCTGCTGCTGCGCTTCCACTAACGATGTCTTCTTTGGTTTCTAATCCAGGTTCTCCAAAATTGGCATGTAGGTCAAAAAAACCTGGCGCTAAAACTTTTCCGGCACCATCTAAGGTTTCTATGTTTTTATCAGCTACTTTGACAGATTTTCCAATCTGTGCAATCTTTCCCTTTTCGATAAATACATCAACTTGCTGCTGATGAAATTCGTTACCAGGTAAAATTACTTTAACAGAAGTAATCAATAAGCTTTTCATATATGAATGTGATTGAAATTAAAAGGATACAACTTATTTATCGAAGCGGGTAGCGTGCGCAGTAAGAATGGACAGACAGTGGCTTTATCACTATAAATCATATAGCTATAAATAACTTTTTCGCGTGATGCTCGTGATTGCTTCATTTCGAGAAACAAAGTTACAAAATACAAATTTATTATAGAACATTAAAAATAGATTTCAACGAGGAATAACTAGGCATTTTCTCCCCACTGATAATGTTTAAATTCAAACCCAGCAAGACTCAAAATCCGATCAACCACGGTTTCTGCGACTTCGTCCAAAGTCTTTGGTAAGCTATAGAATGAAGGTGATGCCGGACAAATGATACCTCCGGCCTCTGTCACCAATTTCATGTTCTGGATATGTATAATACTTAGTGGTGTCTCACGGGTAACCAAAATCAATCTTCGTCGCTCTTTTAACACGACATCGGCCGCTCGGGTTGTCAAATCAGAAGACACACCGTGGGCTATCCTTGATAATGTCCCCATTGAACACGGACAGACAATCATCGTATCATAGCGAGCCGATCCTGATGCAAAAGGAGCAAAGAAATCACCCTTGTCATAAAACTTGAACGGCACATCCTGATAACTCTCATCGCCCAACTCCGCACGCCATACATCCTTCGCATTATTCGACATCACAATCCCAACCTCTGCGATCTGTGTTTTTAATACCAATAGTTTTTTAAGTAAAACTTTAGCATAGATTGAGCCGCTAGCTCCAGTAATGGCAACAACAATTTTTCTCTTAGACATCTCTTTTAAAATAATAAAAACAAAGCTATAAAAAAAGGGTCGTAGTGAGAAACACCCGACCCTACATCTACCTATGAAAAACATGCCCTTGGGAGGGGCTTAACAAAAGTACATCTACTTTTTAATTTACAAAAACATTATGCGCATTACTACACATTTGTGTATATAAAATACCCTAAAAATTCCTTTTTTCCAGATTTTAAGATCCAATTCACCCCGCAAAAAAAACTTCTTCCAAATTTCAGTTCAATCCAAAGGAAAATTAAATACAAATATTTTCGCAAATCAAACGCTTATTCTCATCAATAAAGTCTATTTTAGTAACAACGTTAGACAATTTGTTAAGACATGAACCTTTCCGTTTTAGAACAATATATTGAAGAAGGCAAAAGCCATGATATCGACTTATTATTGATTGGGAATCCCGAACTTTTACAAGAAACAACGAATCATGGAATTTCTCCCCTACTATTGGCTTGCTATTACAACAAACCCCAGATCATACGGATACTTTTACAACACACCAAATCCATGACTATCCATGAGGCTTGCGCGGCTGGGTTAACTTCATACTTGGAGGCCATTATTTCGCAAGCACCATCTGTTGTCAATGAATGGTCGTCACAGGGCTTTACGCCATTAACTTTAGCAACATATTTCAACAAAACAGATATTGTACGTCTTTTACTGTCCAAAAAAGTCAATCCGAATGTCGTAACCAAAAATGAACAACTCACCACTGCGCTACATATTGCCGCTGCAAACAACAATGAAGAGATCGGTAAGTTGCTAATCGAGGCCAATGCTAATGTCAATGCCATTCAAGCGACTGGCGAAACCCCACTTCATTTCGCTGCCCAATATGGTAATATCGATTTTATTGTTGCCTTACTCGAAAATGGAGCCGACACCAGAATCATCAATATTTCAGGATTAGCTCCAATGGACCTGGCCTTTGAAAAAGGCCATAAAGAGATCGCAGAGATCTTAAAAAATTAATTTCTTTTTAAAATTTCGCATCCGATTCTGCAATGAAGGCAGCGTTTCCGATCACAGTAAAATCTCTTTAATTGTAAAATCCCCTGACTTTGCAATGCGCTTTGAACTTGCCAATCATATTGGGCAAACTGTCTCACAACCATATTTTTTTCTGAGGGAAGCTGCTCCAAAAGAGTTAGGGCCCTATCAATATAGGTCTGAATACTGAAATATTTACCGTATGAAAAAAGAAAAACAATAATCACATTAATAACAAGCGTGTCAATAGTTTCATTACTCAACCGAAGTGTTTCTTTTATCTTCGTTTTTGTACCAAAGGAAAAATGTCCGTCAAAATAATCACTTAGAGACGCTATCTTAAATAATTTTCGAGCTCTTTCCAAATCATCGACAGCCAAAATCTTGGCAACGCCCAACTCGTTCTTGCTAAACAAGACAGCTAATTGAGCAATTCGCCGTTCGGGAAAATTATATGGTCTCATTCTCATCCTCTTCCAAACCCCATAAACAACCTCTATACCGTGTATATGCTTTTGATACTCAAATTCACCGGCTAACTGCTTCATATACTCGCTTCCTGACTCCTGAATTAACAACCCACTAACCCCAAAGAAAAGAGCTTCTATTTTAAATAGGTTTGAACGATATTTTTGTAAAATGTTCCAAGGTAATTTCTCCCCAAGCTCCTGAAATGTATCGGCATTAACTTTTAATCCTATACATCTGCAAATCCATACCCATAACGTTTTTTCCCAATCCGTATTAAATTGATCTAAAATCAACAAAACTTGTTGAACCTTCATTTCTAGGCGTTCAACAGCTAAAGTACTCAGCCACATGGATTTTTTAAAAAGATCAATTGAACCAAGCTGAAACTCACAAGGTATCGAACTTTTTGCGTTCATCATCGTTGAATACCGTTCCAACAGATGCTGTTCGACATATTCCGAAAGCACCAATGTCGGTATTGATGTACCGTCATTTCGGTAAATAACTTTATCGTTTCTCCAAACCACATGTAAGATAACGTTATTATAAACGGTATCTTCTTGATGACAATGTCGATCCCAATCCGAAGATTGGATATGCATCTCGACATGACCAAACCAATCATTATCTTTACACCTAATATGTGACATGAGGAAATCGGGGCCTGAATCTGTATTGTATTGCCCCACATGAACAACGGCCAAGGGTTCACCATCCGTAGAATGCAACCCATTTGCACGGAATAGCCGAAGTTTCCAGATAAACTGCATTAAGTTTTCTGTAACTAACATAATTGTAATTTAAGAATTAAATTAACCGGCTATGGCTTAATTCCCTAAATATACAATTTAATAATCACTGTTTCTTATAGATCTTTAAAAGATCATTGGAAACCAATTTACTTTCAAGCAATTGTCCACTAAATTGTGGAGCCGTAATTCCATTAAATAGCTTTGTTTCGGTTTCAAACACCCTCGCCTCATCCCAGAGATCCGCATCGATAAACATGTGCAGCGTAGCACGCCCTCCTTCAATGATGATTGACTGAACATCCATTAAATATAGTTGATAAAGAATATTCTGCGGCAGATACAACCCGTAATTTTCAAGCTCAATATACTTAACATTTGCTGTCCAATCTGTCTTTTTAGCATTGAAGACGATTGTATCAGCTTGATCATCTAGAATATTGGCATCTAGTGGAATGGCAAGATCTCTATCTAAAAGAATACGCAATGGGTTGTTACCCTGCCATTCTCTTACGGTCAGACTGGGATTATCTACAACTGCGGTATTTGTACCGACCAAAATAGCATCTTCCTCTGATCTCCAGCGGTGAACCAACTGTCGGCTAGCAGCATTGCTTAACCAAATTTGTTTATTTTGCATCCCCATAAAACCGTCCTTCGACTGCGCCCATTTTAGAATAACATAGGGGCGGAATTGACCAATACGTGTAAAAAACCGACGGTTGAGCCATACAGCCTCTTTTTCCAGTAAACCAATTTCAACTTCAATACCTGCTTCGCGCAGTATCTCAACTCCCTTGCCATTCACCTTGGCGAAAGGGTCCAAACAAGCGATATAGACTTTTAAGGGTTTTAGCTCTGCAATCATATTGGCACATGGCGGTGTCTTTCCATAATGCGCGCAAGGTTCAAGGCTAACATAAAAAATACTTCCCTCGATAAGCCGTTTTGCTTCTTCCCCATACTTTTGTACAACCTGCTGTACCGCATTGACCTCAGCGTGTGGTCCACCATATGGAGAAGTATATCCTTCACCGATAATTTTACCGTCCAAAACAATGACAGCCCCAACCATTGGATTGGGACTCACTGAACCCGCGCCCATTTGGGCCAGTTCCAAACAACGATGCATATATTGCTTGTGCATATCCATGGATACAAATCTATGAAAATCGTACCTTTGACACATGAAAATACTTCAAGATTTCGAATTATTATTTCAACATGAGCTTCAGGGGTTATATGATGAGGATGAAATAAAAGCAATATTCTTAGTGGTTGTTGCCGAAAAGTTTGGGTTAAATAGAACCAATTATCAATTGAGAAAAACAGATATCGTCAAGGAGGCGGATAAGGCTGAAGTACTTAGCATCCTTCAGAATCTAAAAAAGCACAGACCTATACAGTACATACTCAATAAAGCAGATTTTTATGGTGAAGTTTTCCAGGTCAATGAATCGGTCCTCATTCCACGCCAGGAAACTGAAGAACTTGTCGATCTGATCATCAAAAACCACAAATCTTCTCAAAACCTAAAAATTATAGATATCGGAACTGGCTCTGGCTGCATCCCGATCACCTTATCAAAGCATCTCAATAATGCCCTAGTAACAACGATAGACATCTCAAAAGAGGCGATAAAAACAGCACAAGAAAATGCTAAGAATTTAAAAACTCAGGTTCAATTTATCAATGCGGATATATTTGAATGGGAATACATTTTCTCCGACCAACATTATAATATCATTGTATCCAATCCGCCCTATATAACCCCGGGAGAAAAGCAGCACATGAATCAAAACGTATTGGCTTATGAACCTGAGCTCGCATTATTCATTGAAGAAAGCGCTCCATTGATTTTTTATGATGTTATTTCATCCTTTGCTTTGAAACATTTAACCCCAGATGGAGATCTATATTTTGAAATCAATCAATATCTCGGTCCAGAAATGAAGGAACTTATGGTCAAAAAAGGATTTGAACAGGTCAAACTCATAAAAGATATCAATGGAGCAGACCGAATAATCCATGCAAAAAAAGCGCGATAAAAAAAATAATCCGTTTATTTATTAAGCAGTTAAGGCCTTTTCGTCAAAATTTGCATGCTATAATTTGGCATATATCAAAAGAAATTCTACCTTTGCATCACTTTCAAAAACAGAAAGGATTCCGTAGCTCAGCTGGTAGAG